>JBBRWU010000008.1:0-17964 GCA_038249015.1 Candidatus Doudnaibacteriota bacterium
ATAATCCAAAGACTTATATTACTCACTTTAAGGGCTCATCATCTTCCAAGGTTGCTTTCAAAGCTTTAAAATGGTTTCATGATGCGATGTGGATTTTTTATCGGAAGCATTACAAAAGTGACCGATTATTTCTGGTTAATTGGCTGGTATTTATTGGTATTAATCTAAGACTCTGGGTTTTAATAATTATCAACCTCTTTAAAAGTAAACCCTCGGTCAGTAAGTGATTTCACCTAAAAGCCTAAAGTTTGATATAATATAGTTAGGACTTACGCTCTTGCCACTTTAAACCTTCGGCAAAGTCGGAGCTCACAAGTGGCTTTGGCCAATTTCTTCGTTAAAATGCTGTGGTTTTTGTCATCGTAGTCTGACTACGCCTCCAAAAATCCTCGCATTTTGCCTCGAAATTTGCTCAAAAGCGTAAGTCCTATATAATAGACCTGTTGCTTAATAATTTCTCGCCCAAAATATGGTCTTTCGCCAAAACCTTGTTAAAAATTTTTCCGCTTAACTAAAGTTAAACATCAAAATTTTAAACTGCGGTTTTGTCTGAAATATCATAATTTTGGATCAAAAAATTATTAAGCAACAGGTCTAGTAACTAAAAATTATTCAAAATATAATGGATTCAATAGAAAATCAAGATAGTGCAAGTCAGCAACCAACCAGCCCAAATATGGGAGGATTGGCTTTACGTTGGATTATAATTTTATTGGTAGTTTGCGGAGCTTACGCTGCTGGTTTTCAAAGCGGGAAAAAAGGTTATATTTTTCAACCCAAGGACTTTAAGGTAATAAATCAGTCTCAGAGTTCGGCAACAGTAGATTACAGCCTTTTGTGGAAAGCTCTGGAAGTAGTCGGGACAAAGTTTATTGAAAAAGATTCCATAAATCAGCAAAAAGTTTTATACGGCGCGGTTAAAGGCGCGGTTGAATCTTTAGGTGACCCGTATACGACTTTTTTTGAACCGAAAATTTTGCAAAGTTTTAAAATAGACTTGAAGGGAAGTTTTGGCGGAATTGGCGCTGAAATCGGCAAAAAAAATAATTCAATTGTAATTATTGCACCGCTTGATGACACGCCGGCCAAGCGCGCCGGGATTTTAGCCAAAGATATTATTGTTTCCGTTGACGGTCAATCTACGCAAGACTGGTCGGTAGACCAGGCGGTAGATAAAATTCGCGGACCAAAAGGAGTGGCGGTAACTTTATCAATATTTAGAGAAGGTAAAGATAAACCGTTTGATGTTAAAATTGTGCGCGACGTAATTGAAATCAAGAGCGTAAAATTAAGTTATAAAGAAACGGATGTTGACGGCCAGAAAAAAACAGTTGCCGTAATTACCCTAAGTCGGTTTGGTGATGATACCAAAGCTTTGTTTGACAAAGCGGTGACGGAAATATTAAATAAAAACGTATCCGGTGTGGTTCTGGATTTAAGAAATGACCCGGGCGGATATTTGCAAACCGCCGTGGAAATTGCCTCAAATTGGTTAAAGAGCGGGGACTTGGTGGTTTCCGAAGCCCATAGCAACGGAACAACGAATGAATACAAAGCTCAGGGAACAAGCCGTTTAGCGGGAATTAAAACCGTGGTGTTAATTAACGGCGGGTCGGCATCGGCTGCGGAAATTTTATCCGGAGCGCTTAGGGACCATAATATTTCCAAGCTGGTCGGTGAAAAGTCTTTTGGTAAAGGCAGTGTGCAGGAATTGGTGGATTTGCCCGGCGGGAGCGCGGTAAAATTTACAGTGGCCATGTGGATTACCCCAGGTGGTAATAATTTGAACCATGATGGCTTAGAACCTGATATAGCGGTAAAACTAACGGAAGAAGATTTTAACGCCGGTAAAGACCCTCAGATGGATAAAGCGTTGAAAGAAATAGTAAAATAATTGAACAAGATTTAAAAGAATTAAATGATTGACATGATTAAGAAAGCAGTCTATTCTTGATCAATCATGTCAATTTTGTCAATCAATCTATGCCAAAAATAACCGCTCAAGAGTTAAGAAATAAATATCTTTCCTTTTTTGAATCAAAGGGTCACATCATAATTCCTTCGGCGTCTTTGGTGCCGGAAAATGATTCCAGTGTTTTGTTCACCACAGCCGGAATGCATCCTCTAGTTCCCTATCTTTTGGGGCAAGATCATCCAAAAGGCACCAGGCTCGTTAATGTGCAAAAGTGTATTCGTACTGGAGATATTGATGAGGTCGGCGACAATACTCATCTGACATTTTTTGAAATGATGGGTAATTGGAGTTTGGGCGATTATTTTAAAAAAGAAGCCATTGAATGGAGTTTTGAATTTTTAACCTCCAAAGTGTGGTTGGAAATTCCGCTGGAGCGTCTTGCTGTTTCCGTGTTTGCGGGTGACGAAGATGCTCCCAAAGACGAAGAAGCTGCCCAAAAATGGCTGGCTTTGGGCGTGGCTCCTGAGCGGATTGCCTATTTACCCAAAAAAAATAATTGGTGGATTGCAGGCAATACCGGACCGTGCGGACCGGATACGGAAATGTTTTTTTGGATAGATGCCGGTACAAAGGCTCCGAAAAATTTTCAGGAAACCGAAAGCGATCCGCGCTGGGTGGAAATTTGGAACGATGTGTTCATGCAGTTTGAAAAACAGGCGGATGGTTCCCTGGTACCCTTAAAAAAGCAGAACGTAGACACCGGCATGGGGCTGGATAGAACCTTAGCCGTGCTTAACGGACAATCTTCGGTTTATGACACGGAACTTTTTAAGCCTATGTTTGAGGTTTTGGCATTGGATCAGGAAATTTTAACCAACGATGAAGTAAAAAAAGCCAGAATTATTTTGGACCACATCCGCGCTTCCGTGTTTATGGTTTGTGACGGCGTATTGCCTTCTAATAAAGACCGCGGGTATGTTTTGAGGCGACTACTTAGACGCGCTATGGTTATGGGCAAGCTCCTGAATTTAAAAATGTATTGGCTAAAAGCTTTGGTTGGCCAGGTAATTTTTGCCTATACCGAAGCCTATGTTGAGCTAACCGAAAAATCGGAAAATATTTTTGCCGTAATTGAAGGGGAGCAGAAAAAGTTTGAGGCAACCTTGGAAAAAGGAATGAAAGAGTTTATTAAGTTATCAAGTTCTTCAAGTTATCAAGTAACCGGCACAGACGCTTTTGATTTGTATCAAACTTACGGTTTCCCTTGGGAACTTACAAAAGAATTGGCAGAAGTGGCCGGACAGAACATAGATAAAAAACAATTTGAAGCGGAATTTAAAAAACATCAGGAACTTTCACGCACTGCTAGTGTCGGGCAGTTTAAAGGCGGGCTTGCCAGCCATAGCGACAAAATTGTACGTTTACACACCGCGACGCATTTAATGAATGCGGCTTTAAGAATCGTCTTAGGTAAAGATGTTTGGCAAAAGGGGAGTAATATAACCGAAGAACGTACGCGCTTTGATTTTACGCATTCGCAAAAAATGACTGACGAAGAAAAGAAAAAAGTAGAAGATTTGGTTAACGGGTGGGTAGAGCGTGATTTAACTATGAAAAAAGAAATTATGCCTTACGAAGACGCGCGCAAACTGGACGCCATTGGTGTTTTCGGAGAAAAATATTCAGATACGGTTTCGGTTTATACGGTTTATGACCCCGCAACCAATGAAATAGTCAGTCGTGAATTCTGCGGCGGCCCGCACGTTGGACATACCGGCATAATTGGCCGTTTCAAAATCCAAAAAGAAGAAGCCTCCTCCGCGGGGGTAAGAAGAATTAAAGCGGTGGTGGCCTAGTGTTTCCATTTCCCTCCTCGCAAAGGAGGGATTAAGGGAGGTTATAATTTTATGGAACAAGAATTAAATTCTGAAATGTTAGAAAATATAATATCTGTGCAATTAAGTAATGGGTGTGATCGAAGAGAATTAATCAGAAAGATTGAAGACCGAGTTGGCATTGCATTTATTTTAAGAAAGTCTCTCTCTCTTTATCTGACAAAATGCACGCAGAAATAAGAAAAGCAGACGGAATTAGTGCTGAAGATGAGTTGGCTTATGGGCGGTATTATCCTGTAAGCCAAGAAGTGTTCTTAGAGAATGATATGAGAGGTCAAAAACCGCAAACCAAAATTCTTAAACCTATATTGTACAAAAAAATTCAAGATTTTTTACAACAATATCAAAAATATGTAAAAGATTTTGAAGAATAAATTTATGGATGGAATTAGAATCATTAGAGAGAAAATTACTTTAGACGAAGTTAAAACAATTGCCAAGGAACAGTTTGGCGATATGATTAAGTGTGTGGTAGATGTTGAGCAGAAAATCATGGCAATTGGGGCGGATTTGCACGCTGACGAAGAAGCTTCGCTTTTGGAACAGGGATCAAAACAGGATAATTTGTGGGGAATTAATCTTTATGTGGAAATGCCCAAAACTGAATGGCTGGAATTTGATTCAATGATAAATATCCGCCCGCGACAAAATAACCGTTCCAAAGGTGTAGAAAATATCGAAATTCAAAAGCAAATTATAGAAATTGTAAATAATTTAATAGGGTAATGCAAACACAGCACCAAAATTTAGCAAACGGCAAATGGGCCACTTTTACATTGGCCGAGCAGTTGGGAAATATTGGCAGTGAAGTTGGTAGGGCTATTAATTGGCAAGAAAAAGGCAATAAAGAACAAACACAAAAAGCATTAGAAAGGGGATTGGAACTTTTTGATTTATCGCTTGACGATAAAAGATGGAAATATTCAAAACTTAAGGAGATTGCTAGAGCGCGAGAGGTGGTTTGCGATTATTTTTATAATGGAAACGATTATAACACAACGGTGAAATTTTTAAACAGTTATTTTTTACAATTTGGAATTTTAGCCAGGAGTTAACCCTTCATCCATAGTATAAAAATAAGAAGAATTAAGGCAATTATAGAATAAAATAATTTATAGACTCATGTCAGAATTTTTTGGAATAGGCAAAAATGAAAATAGAGATGTACTATTAAACGGTATAGTCGGGGACCTAGCTAGAGTAATACTTAAGCTCAAAGCAAATCGTGGTATCGCTTTCTTGACTTCCGCATTAGACAGAAATACATACATTTCACCTGACAATTCTCATAATAAAGCGGCTGAAATGGCCGGTTTGCGTTCAAATAATTCAGATTCTATTCTTGTAAAAGGTAGGATTATGCCAGCGACTAGGAGTATTCAATTTTTAAATTATAATCAAATACAGCAAGAGTATCCCAATATAAATTTATTTTTAATGACCTCAGATGTAGCCTTGGCTATAAAAATATGGCTGGGTGCAGATTTTGACGACTATAAGATTGTTGTCGAAAGAGGTCGTTCGGGTAGTCCAGGAGTTACACGGCCTTATGAAGGTGATTAATTATTTTTTTTTATGAAACTCGAATTTTACAACTGCCCCAAACCACAGGAGATAGGAAGTGTTAAATTACCCGAAGCACCGGGGTTTGTTAATTATTTGCCGGATTTTGATGAAATGGCAAAGTTAGCCAAGGGGTATGAAAAATATAAAAATATTTTGGTAATCGGTCACGGCGGAAGTATCACCAGTTTTTACGGATTTTATTATGCGCTAAAATACCAGGCAAAAAAACAAGCCTATTTTTTAAGCACGGTTGATCCGGATTATATTGCCGAACTTAAAAGTCTGCTTAAACCTGAAGATACCTTGGTTATGGCCATAAGCAAGTCCGGCGAGACCATAACGCAAATTGAAATATTATCGCAGTTTTTGGAATTCCCGCTATTGTTTGTTACCGGCAAGAGTAGTCCGCTTAGGGCTATGGCGGAAAAGTTGAATGCCAAAATAATTATGCATCCGCCTATTGGCGGACGTTACACCGGATTTACGGAAGTCGGATTACTACCCGCGGAAATTATTGGTTTAGATGTAAAAGGTTTATACGAAGGCGCTAAGAATTTTTACCATTTGTACAAGAAAGATAATTTGGCATTTCACGCTGCTTCAATTTTTTGGCAGTTGGAACAAAAAGGTTTTGCCGATGTATTCATGCCGTTTTACACCCACAACTTATTTCCGCTTTCATCGGTAATTGTGCAGTTATGCCACGAAAGTTTTGGTAAAGATGGCAAAGGTCAAACTTATTTTGCCCACGAAGCGCCGGAATCCCAGCATCATACTAACCAAAGATTTTTTGGCGGAATTAAAAATATTTGCGGATTTTTTACCTCTGTTGATAATTTTAAAAATAATTTAGTTTCAATTTTCCCTCCGCAAATTCATAGCGTACAGCTAAAAGGTCACGCACTGTTTGATGTGAACAAAATTCCGCTTAAAGAAGCTATGGAATATGAATTTAGAGGAACTTTTGAAGATGCTCGAATTCAGGGCATTCCGCTGGCTCATTTGTCGGTTACGGCTCTAACTTCTCAGGAAGTTGGCTCACTGCTCGCTTTTTGGCAACTTTTTGCTGTGTATTCATCGGCTTTAAGAGGGGTTGACCCGTTTAATCAACCTCAAGTGGAAAGCAGTAAAAAAATCTCCTTTAATAAACGTCTGGCTTATAAAGGTTTGTTGTAGTAAATGAGAGCAACCTAGCCTAATTTTTAGGGCTATTGATTAACCTGTAAATATGGCATAAAATAGTAGCAGGTACGAAAATTAGAATTTTTCAATGGCCATCCCCAGTGTTTACATAAATTTAGAAGACGACGTTTCAAAAATTGTTACCAGGTTGAAACATCAATCCTCAAAACAGATTGTTTTGGTTTGTCCAAAACGATGTTTTTTATTTAATGACAGTATCAACTTACGGCTTTTAAAAAAACAAGTTGATATGATGGGTAAAGAAGTTTTTGTTTTAACCATGGATGAAAAGGGTCAGCTTTATGCCAAAGAAGCCGGGTTTGGTTTAAAATTTTTACCTAAGAGCAGGGCTTCTACATCTTTTTCCGATGTCAGAGTGACTAAAAAAGAACCTGCCCAAAAAAACCACAACGAAATATTGGCAAAAGAAAATCTTTTTTCCGGAGCGGTAAAAGAAATAAAACAAGTGGTTCAAAAATTAGCTCCGACAAAAGTTGTTACTAAACATCTCATTTTGGAGCCGGAAAAGTCAGTGGTGAAAGAAGCTACTCTTTTGTCCAAAGTCGATGTAAAAGATAATTTTTTCCCTCCCGAAATTAAGGAAAAAATTCAACATCAGCATGGGAAAAAAGGCAAAGGGAAAAAAGTATTTGTCGGTTTTATTGTTATTTTACTAATTACAGCGTTAGCTTTAAACTTTTTAATTTTACCCAAAGCAACCGTGGCTGTTTTTCCAAAAACAGAGCCAGTTACAAGGGATATGGAAATAAACATTAGCACAAACTTTAAAGAAATTGACCCCGTAAAGTTATATCTGCCCGCCACCAAGGTTGGGGAAACAGTAAATTTAAGTGAAAAATTTCAAAGCCAGGGAAAGAAACAGGTTGGTAATAAATCCGCCGGCACTGTTAAAATTTACAATTTTACCAAATTACCGATTAATTTAAAATCATCTACCACAATTTTAACAGCCGGTAGCAAGACCTATACTTTAATCAACGACGTTTCCGGCATAAAACCCACGCTCTATAAAAATGCCAAAACAAAAGAAGTGGACGAATCTTCGTTAAGTGAACCTGTGGAAATAGTCGCTTCCGTCGGCGGTGAGGACTCAAATTTACCGGCGGGAACCCGTTTAGAAATAAGTAATCAAGTTTTTGGCAGTAAACCACAATTTTTATTTGCCAAAAGTGATACTGAAATTACCGGCGGAACAACCAGATACCTATCATTAATTTCTCAGGAAGACATAGATAACGGAAAAAAACAACTGCAGGATAAAGCATTAAAGGAAATTAATGATAAATTACTAAGCCAAAATTTAGTCTTAACCGATAGGGCCTATAGTTTTGAAATTACCCAATTTACCACGGACAACGCTGTCGGTTCACAAACCCCTAATTTTACAGCAAGTATTCAGGCAAAAATTGTCGGTTTGGCTTATAACCCAAAAGATTTGTCCGATTTAATTTCAGCCCGCATTGGGCAAACCCTGTCCTCAAATAAAACCTTAAAGTTTGACGATCGGCAGCCACTTACAATAAAAGTAAAAAATTTGGACATAATTAATGAGTTGGCAACTTTTAACGTTCATTTCGAGGGGCGAGCCGTTTTTAATGTTGATTTGCCTAATATTACCCCGGAATTGGTGGGCAAAAAACAAAACCAAGTTTATGAAATTTTAAGATCCAAAGCGGAAATAGAAAAAGTGGAAATCACACTGGCGCCGTCTTGGCAAAAAACTTTCCCACTGTTTGTTTCAAGAATTCAATTAAACATTGAGTCTGTCACAGAATAATATTTTAAATGGCTTATTTAAGAGATAATTTGCCTCCGTATTTTGTGTTGACATATCTACAGGATTTATGTTAAAATTGTCAAAGATAATATAACTTATAAAGAGTTTGTCAATCAGCACACAAGACTTAGGGAAGTCTGGAACAAATAAAAAGGACGTAATTGAACTCGAGGGCAAAGTAATTGAAAATTTGCCTAATGCTATTTTTCGTGTCCAATTGGATTCCGGTCAAACAGTTACCGGGCATCTTTCAGGTAAAATGAGAGTCAATATGATAAGAGTGCTGCCGGGTGACAGGGTAATTCTGGAAATGACCCCATACGATTTAACCAAAGGCCGGATAACCAGAAGAATGCGATAGAAAAATATTTCGATTAAAAATCAAGCGGAAACTACTTTTTTAAATAACCTTAAATTACTTATATGAAAGTTAGAGCAAGTGTAAAACCAATGTGTAAAAAATGTAAAGTTGTCCGCCGTTTCGGTCGGATTTACATTATTTGCGAAACTCCAAAGCACAAGCAACGCCAAGGATAATAAGTGTAAAATGTAAAAATCAAAATGGAAAGTTATAGATTCCGCCACAGGCGGAAACCTCCATTTTAAACTTTGAAATTTAAACTTTAAATAACTTTTATGGCTCGTATAGCTGGTGTTAACATCCCCAATGAAAAAAGAATTGAAGCCGCGCTCCCTTATATTTTCGGAGTCGGCTTAACTTTGTCTAAAAAAATTCTAACCGCTACCAATGTAGACCCGAATAAAAGAACCAAAGATCTGTCAGAAGCGGAATTAAACAGAATTCGCGAATATATTGAGAAATCATTCAAAGTGGAAGGGGAGCTAAGACAGCAAACTCTACTCAACATCAAAAGGCTTAAAGAGATTTCTTCCTACCGAGGAATCCGTCACATTCGCGGACTGCCGGTAAGAGGGCAAAGAACTAAGACTAATTCTCGTACCCGCAGAGGCAATGTTCGTAAGACAGCCGGTAGTGGTAGAAAGAACGCCTCGGAAAAGACCTAAATTTTAATTTAAATAATTTATGATCGAAGAAGTCCAAACAACCGAAACTCAAGCCCTAGCTCCAGCCGAGCAAAGCGCTGTTTTAAGCGCGGTTACGAAAATCAAGACTAGCAAAAAAAAGAAAGCCAAGGTTAAGGTTACCAAAGGAAAAGTTTATATAAACTCTACCTACAACAATACTATTGTATCGGTTACAGATATGACCGGAAATGTTTTAATGTGGTGCAGTGCCGGAAAAATCGGGTTTAAAGGTTCAAAAAAATCCACTCCTTATGCCGGACAACGTACTATGGAAGATGTGCTTCATCGCTTAAAAGAAAGAGGTTTGGCAGAAGTAGATGTTTTAATTAAAGGTATTGGTTCCGGAAGAGAATCTGCCGTCAGGGCTCTACAAGGAAGCGGATTAAATGTTTTGACGATTAAAGATCAGACTCCCACTCCTCACGGTGGCGTAAGACCAAAGAAACCGAGAAGAGTATAAGTCCGTCAAGTTTATCAGGTTATAAAGTCCCTCAAGTAAGGACTTGATCAACTTAATAAACTTTAATAACTTTATAACTTGATAAACTATTTATGAGATATACAGGACCAAAAGCTAAAAAGGCAAGAAGGCTAGGAATGGCCTTTACAACCAAAGATGTCAAAATTTTGCAAAAACGTAATTTTGCCCCGGGTGTGCACGGCCAAAACCGAGTCAGAATGTCCGAATATGGCACCCAACTCCGCGAAAAGCAAAAGGCAAAAATTTCCTATGGCGTTATGGAAAGGCAATTTGAAATTTATTTCAAAAAAGCTTTAAAGCAAGTAGGTGTTACCGGTGATAACTTACTGAAAATGCTGGAATCCAGATTAGACAATATTGTTTTTCGTTTGGGCTTTGCCGAAAGTCGAGCTCAGGCCAGGCAACTTGTAAACCACGGTTTTTTTGAAGTCAACGGTAAAAAAGTAGACATCGCATCTTATCAAACTAAAGTTGGTGACGTTATTTCAGTTAAGGTCGTAAAACAGAAGAAGGCCTATATGGAAAAAATGAAAGAGAAGCTGAAGACTTTTAAATCTTTAGACTGGTTACAATTAAATCCAGACCAGCTTTCCGGCAAAATTTTGAGTTCTCCGGAAATCGACAGTTTGGGTAGCCAAATCAATACTCAGTTGATTGTAGAACATTATAGCCGTACGTAATCTTTTTAATTTTTTTTGGGACTTCTTATACAAGTTCCGTCGCAGACTAATAATTATTTTTTTGGAGGTTTCTTTATGGAAGTGATCCCTTTGCCAAACCATGGCCGGGTAACCGACTTGGGAAATAACAAATATAGCTTAATTTTGGAACCGCTTTACCCCGGTTACGGTGTTACTATTGGTAATGCCATGCGCAGAGTTTTGCTTTCTTCATTGCCGGGTGCGGCCGTGACTGCGGTTAAAATTAAGTTTGTTGACCACGAATTCTCCACCGTACCGAACGTCAAGGAAGATGTTATTCAAATTATTTTAAATTTGAAATTACTCAGAGTTAGAAGTTTTAGTAATGAACCGGTTAAAGTTTCCATAAAAGCTAAAGGTGAAAAGGTTGTAACCGCCGCTGATATTAAAGAAAATGATCAGGTGCAAATAATTAATAAAGATTTGCATATCGCCACACTAGACAATAAAAATGCGGAATTTGATATGGAATTAACCATAGAACAAGGCCGTGGTTACGTGCCGGTGGAAGCTCGTGAAAATCAGAAACTGGAATTGGGTGTGATTGGAGTAGATGCAATTTTTACTCCAATTAAAGCCGTGCATTTTGATGTTTCCAACGTTCGCGTCGGCCAATTGACCAACTTTGATAAATTGGAAGTAGTAATGGAAACTGACGGTACTATGACCGGCCAAGAAGCCGTAGATATTGCCGCTCATATTTTAGTTGACCATTTTTCCATGGTTTTTGCCAACGAGTTTGATAAAAATGGCGTAATTTCCGCACTGGAAGAAGTTGCAGCACCGGAAGAAGTTGCAGTCTCCGAACAGGTTAATTCCCAAGGTGAAAATGAAATTGAATCCTCTACACTTTCTACCAGAGCAAAAAATGCGCTTGTAAAAAATAGTGTTACCAACATGTCCGCTCTGCAAGCTCTGAGTAATGAAGAGATTAACAATTTAAGCGGTCTTGGCGAAAAAACCATTAAAGAGATTATTGAATTTTTAGGAAGATAATTTTATGAGGCATCAAAAAAAGAAGAAAATCGGTAAAGGTATGGACCATAGAAGAAAACTGCTCCGCAGTTTAGCTTCATCTTTAGTGCTGTATGAGAAAATTGAAACCTCATACGCCAATGCCAGAGCTTCCAAATCTTATGTGGAAAAAGCCATTACCCGGGCGAAAGAAAATACTTTACATAATCGTAGAATTTTATTGGGTTTGCTTTCTCCAATGGCCGCTAAAAAAGCCCTGGAAGTCTTAGGTGCCAAATATAAAGACCGCAAAGGCGGATACACCAGAATGATTAAGTTAAATAACCCTAAAGCCGGCGCTTCAAAAGCCCTGCTAGAGTTAGTTGAATAAATAATATTATATGAAATCTCAAAAGCTTACATTACCGAAAAAAGTTGTCCGCAAGTGGCATGAAGTCGATATGTCCAAAAAGGCCATGGGCCGGGCATCAACCGAAATTGCCAATTTTCTGCGTGGCAAGCACAAAAGAGACTTTGTGCCTCACGTAGATATGGGTGACTATGTTGTCGCGATCAATGTAGATAAAATGAAGTTTTCCGGTAGAAAAATACAGCAAAAAGTTTATTATCATCACTCAGGTTATTTAGGTGGTATTAAAAATGTCACTTTGAAAGATTTAATCATCAAAAACCCGGAAGAGGTTTTGCGCAAAGCGGTTTTCTCCATGATTGACGACATTAAGTTTCGCAAAGCCCTAATGTTGAGATTAAAAATTGTTAAAGGTGACAAACACGATTATAAAATTGATAAATAATTTATCACTAATCATTTATCCATAATCCTTGACCGATGCATTTGCAACCGTGAGGGATGAAAGATTAAAGATAAAAGAACACTATGCCTACTAAACCAACAACTAAAATCGCTAAACCCGCAGCTATAAAAAAGCCCCGCGCGGTTGCTCATAAAAAAGTTACTATTCCAGCTGCTTCAAAAGAGCATGTTGAAACTCCGGTTATGGAAACCAAGCCGGAATTTAAGCCTGTTATTGAGCGCAAAGCCATAGGCAAAGACAGATATATTTTTGCCACCGGCAGAAGAAAGACTGCGGTTGCCAACGTGCGCTTGTTTGAAGGTAAGGGCGACAGTATAGTAAACAAAAAACCGGTTGCCGGATATTTTGGTTACACTTATTTTCAAGAAGAAATAAAACAGCCGTTTGAAACCACCGGACTACTTCACGATTATCACTATACTGCTCATGTTAACGGCGGGGGTTTGCATTCTCAAGCCCAAGCCTTAAGACACGGTATTTCGATTGCTTTAGGTAAGCTTGCCGAAGAAGTCCGTGTGGTCTTAAAGAAAAATGGTTTACTTACTCGTGATGACAGGAAAAAAGAAAGAAAGAAGCCGGGTCTAAAAAGAGCCCGTCGCAGCCCACAGTGGGCGAAGCGTTAATCGGGGTTCCTTTGGCCAAAATTGATTAAATAGCCTATATACAGCTAAAAAGCTGACCAGTAATGGTCAGCTTTTTGTTTTGTCTTGCTCCCCGGCGGATTGTCCAGTAACAATCGCCAAGCCTGCGGGTCTCCCACAGGTCGCCGGGGAGGAGGACAAAAATCATTAAACAAAAACAAAATGACAAATCAATATGTCCGGGTTAATCATTATCGCCAGCCGTATCCCAAATATGTGCCGGTAAAAGAAAGGTCGAAAACAATGGGACTAATAAAAAATACCCTTGAGGGCATCATGGCATTCGCAATTTTCTGGTTAGTTTTGTGGGCCATGACTTACATTGCTTGCGTTGGGACTTACCACAGTTCTATGTGCAAGCAGGATTTAACCAGCCAGATTGTTTTTAAGCTAATAAAATAACACCCCCGAAGGAGTGTTAAAAATATCGTCTCATCAATGGTATTTTTACATAATTCTTTCGGCAGGTCAAGGAAACTTATACACATGACGAATTTTCAGATTAGGAAGGCTGAGCGCAAGCAGGCAAAGCTCCGCATTGGTTTGTTTGGCCCATCCGGGGCAGGCAAAACAATGAGCAGCCTAAAACTTGGGTGTCAGGTACAATTATTGACACCAAAGTAACAAAATGATACTGTGTAGCCATGGGAAGATCTTTGCGTAAATCCGCACCCGATGTAATTTATCACGTCATCAACCGTTCAAACGGTAGGTTTGCCTTGTTCCGCAAGCCCGCAGACTATCAAGCTTTTGAACGAATTCTTGAAGAAGTTCAAGAAAAATATCCAATTAGAATACTGAGCTATTGTATAATGCCCAACCACTGGCATTTTTTGCTAAAGCCCTATAAAGCAGGGGATTTGTCAGTATTTATGAGAAGCCTAACCTTAACCCACACCCAGCGTTGGCACACTCATTATCATAGGGTTGGTTACGGCCATTTATACCAAGGCAGATTTAAATCTTTTCCAGTAGAATCTGATGAGTACTTTCTACAAGTAGCAAAATATGTAGAAAGTAATGCTTTAAGAGCTAAATTGGTTACAAAAGCTCAAGATTGGCAATGGGGAAGTCTGTGGAGAAGAGAGTTTGGAAGCAAAGAAGAAAAGAGTATTATGGCGTCATGGCCAATACCTCCCAAAAAAGATTATTTAAAAGTTATTAATAGCCCTCTTGAAAAAGAAATTATAAAAGACATTAGAAAATCTGTAGAAAAAAGCAGTCCTTTTGGCAGTGTGGAATGGATTGCAAAAATGGCGGAAAAACTTGGCCTCAAGTCTACATTAAGAGGTCGTGGAAGACCAAGAAAGACATAAAAATAGTACCTGACACCTTTTTTACGACAAGGCTGACATTTAAAACAATTACTAAAACAATGGGGATATGATCATTACTGTTAAAAATCCTCCGCTGGAAAGCGGAGGATTTTTTTATGCTCCAAGCAAACTCATAAGCCGAATTCTGTTTCTATCACCCTACGCTAAAGCTTCGGGTGATGATTTTGTCTTACGACAAAATCAATAATCATCTATCTGTCCTCGACATTACTGTCGGGATCAAGCAGCCTACCAAATTTGGCCTTGCACTCAAGTAAGGATTTAGCCGTTTCACTCCCGCATTACTGCGGGAACAATCCCGAAACTTTCGGGATTACTTAGCCTTTCGGCATAAGTCGTTTCTGTTCGCACCTCGAGACTTGGTCCCGATATTTATCGGGACTGCTTCCGACGGGAATTACCCGCTACCAGTTTTGATAACTCTTAAGAGGCTATCAAATAAGTGTTCGGACTTTCCTCCCCATTTAACTCGTCTTACGACGAATTAAATAAAGCGATTATTCGGTTTGCTTAGAGCAACTGGTATTGTAGCATTTATTGACTTTTATGTCAATGTTTGGTCTAATATTAACCTTTTTTAAATGGCATAATAATGTTATAATTTAAGGTATATGAGTCCTTTAATATCTCTTTACTATGTTTTTAGGGCCATTTATAATAATTGAATTCTAAACCAGATAAATCCACGCGTCTTCCTGCGGGATATTAAGCCCGCAGGAAGACTATTAATTTTTCATTTCCACTGCAGAACTACGGGCTATTCTGGAAGCTGTTGGATAAAACTTTAGAATAGAAAGTAAATATTTAAGTTGAAGAAAACTGAGCTGATTTTTAACCTTATTTCCATTCCGGTGGACGTTATTTCCTTGCTTTGCGCCGGGATCGCGTCTTTTTATTTGCGACAAAAAACTACCACTATCGTAGGGCCGATTATTTACCAATTGGACGTGAATAATTTTTTATCGGTTGTCTATAAGATTATTGCATTTTTAATTTTAATTTTTGCCTTTTTAGGTTTGTATAATTTAAAAGGTACTCGAAAATTTATTTCAGAATCCGGCAGAATAATTATTGGTGTCTCGTTGGGGCTTTTGGTAGTGATTTTGCTTTTCTTTTTTAATCAAAATATTTTTCCGTCCAGGTTTATAATTTTGGCAACGTGGGGATTAGGGATAATTTTGGTGATTTTTGGCCGCTTGGTTTTGAAATTATTACAGACTTTATTATTTTCAAAAAATATTGGTTTACATAAACTGGTTTTAATTACCGGTGGGGTTGAATTACCAACAATTGAAAGAGTTTACAAGAATCGCAGTAACGGGTATGAGATTGTTGCCGAATTGCCCTTAAATGAAAATCTCTTTAGCAAATTGGAGCAATTGTATTCCAATGGACAAATTGATGAAATTTTACAAACCAACGTCGGCTTAAATGATGCGGATAATTTGAGATTAGTCCAGTTTGCCCGAGGAAAAGGTTTGAAGTTTAGTTTTGTGCCGAATTTATTTGAAGTTCAACGAAATATAATTGAAACCGAAAATCTCAATGGTCTGCCGGTGATTAGCCTTAAAAACACCCCGCTCGACGGTTGGGGAAAAGTTAGTAAAAGAGTTTTGGATATAATGGTAAGTATAACTTGTTTGCTTTTGACCTCACCCTTGTTTTTAATTATATCGTTGGCAATTAGAATTAACTCCAAAGGTAGGGTGATTTATTCGGCTTTCAGGGGCGGACGTGGGAAAGATTTTCAATTTTATAAATTCCGCAGTATGTATAGCCATTTAAGTGTCGGGGATAACTTTGGCGGTGTAGAGGCTGAAAAAGTTAGACAAGAATTATGGCATAAAAATGACCGAGGCGGGGAGAGCGGACCCTTTTTAAAAATAAAAGATGACCCACGAGTAACTAAAGTCGGTCGGTTTTTACGTCGCAGTAAGTTGGATGAAATCCCTCAATTTTGGAATGTGCTTAAAGGTGATATGAGTATGGTGGGTCCCAGAGCTCATGTTCTGGATGAAGTGGAAAGATATCGTACCCGCTACCCGAGAATGTTTAGTATTAAACCAGGGATTTTTGGCCTTTCTCAAATTGCGCAAGTTACTTGGCCCGACTTTCCTTTTGAAGAAGAAATCCGCTTAAATACCTTTTATATAGAAAACTGGTCGCTATGGCTGGATGTTAAAATTTTAGCCAAAACCTTTTGGTTGTTATTTTTTGCAAAAAAACCCAAAACTAATTACTAATGGACATTACCAAATTAAATATTGCCTTGGCGCACGACAGTCTAACACAACTAGGCGGAGCGGAAAGAGTCTTGGAGGCTTTACATGAAATTTTTCCGCAGGCGCCGGTTTTTGTTTTGGTGCAAGACAAAAAATTAAAGGACAAATATAAAAAATGGGACATTAGAACTTCCTGGCTTCAAATTTTTTATAATTTCTTACCTAAACTCCAGTATTTTTTGCCACTTATCCCATTGGCTACAAAATCTTTAAATTTTGAAGGGTATGATTTAATAATTTCTTCAAGTTCTTCCTGGGTAAAAAATATCGCCTTTCCAAAAAAAACGATCCATGTAGATTACTGTCACACCCCGACCAGATTTCTATGGATAGACAAAGATTATGTAAGCCAAGAAGCCCCAAAATTGCTCAGACCAGTTCTGCCACCAATTTTAAATTTGATGAAAAAGTGGGACTACAGAGGAGCACAAAGAGTAACGAATTTTATAGCTAATTCAGCTGAGGTCAAAAAACGAATTAATGATGTTTATAACCGATCCTCGGAAGTTATCTATCCGTTTATTGAAACTGAATTTTGGAAGCCTACTAAACCTAAAGGAACTTATTTTCTGCTTGCCGGGCGACTGCAGGCACACAAAAAAAATAAGCTATTTATTGAGCTATTTAATGAGCTAGGCTTACCCCTGCATGTTGTAGGAACAGGCAGGCAGGAAGACTATTTAAAAACCATTGCCAAACCCAATACTCAATTTTTAGGCCGTATAACTGACGAAAATTTACGGGATGAATATAGTGGCGCTTTGGGATTTTTGTACCCGCAAATTGAAGATTTTGGCCTTATGCCCTTAGAAGCGGCGGCCTGTGGCACGGCCACTTTAGCGCTTAACCAAGGAGGCAGTTTAGAGACTATTGTTCCAGGGGTTACGGGAGAATTTTTTACATCATATGACAGGCAAGAAATTAAAAAAGCAGTTCTGGCTTGGAATTATAAAAAATATTCGTTAGAAAATTTACAACAGCAGGCAAAGAAATTTACTAAAGAAAAGTTTAAAAATAATATAATTAATTTCATTGAGTCTCTAGTTATATGACAGAAAGAAGCCGGGGGAATCCAACAATTGAAAAAAATAGGGATTTAGAAATTCAAGCCGCTCAAGATGCTGAAACTGCCAAGCTTAAGACCCGTTTTGAGCCGTTTGAAAACTTACCTTATAGTATTTATAATGACGCAAAAGGTAAGGGGAATCAGGTAACAGAAATAGAAGGATTCCCAAAATATTATGTATTTTTAAAAGAAGTTGATTATTTAGCCCAATATGCCTTGAGCAATGAAGCAGAAATGATTATAGTTTGGGACACTTCGGCTAG
>JBBRWU010000009.1:0-17739 GCA_038249015.1 Candidatus Doudnaibacteriota bacterium
GCTTTACGCGAAGGCTGGGTGGCGAAGGAGGGCCAAGTGATAACCATCTACTAATTTATAGATTCTTGTTATACTCAATTACTAAATTAATTTAGATTTATACTCCGTGGCTTTTAGTGCAAAGTACCTAATTTTATTGGCGTTTGATAATAATCAACGAGGGTAATTATCGGAGTTTAATTAGCGAAGGAGTATAAATCCGGATTTTCTTTGCTGTGGAAACATTTTTCTGATTTATACGTTATAATGAATGAGGGATAAAATAGACTTGTTGCTTAATAATACAAAAGGTCGATTTATGTCTTATTAAGTAAAAAATATTTACAAATAATTAATTACAAATTTTATGATAAAAAAAATCTTCACTTCTTCTTTAATTTTAGGCAGCCTATTAATGGCAGTTCCGGCTTTGGCTCAAGATAGCGGCACTAATTCTCCTGTTACCACATCATCTGTTAAATCAACCTGTGTGGCCAGCGCGGTACAAACCCGCAACACCGCATTAACCTCCGCCCGCACTACTCGTGATACTGCCATGGCTCCGGCTAAAACCACGCGCAATGGAGCGCTGGCAACAGCTAAATCTACCCGCGATAGTTCATTGGAAACAGCAAAATCCACGCGTGCCGCAAGCCTAGCAACAGCCAAAACAACCCGCGACAGCGCTTTAACTGTAGCCAAAGCCTTAACCGACAAAACCGCGCGTGCCACCGCTGTTAAAGCCTCCCGCGATGCTTACAAGACTGCGGTTAAAGCCTCCCGCGATGCTTACCAAACTGCAGTAAGTTCCGCCAGAACAACTTATCAGGCTTCTGTTAAAGCTACCCGCGATGTTTATCAAGCTTCCGTAAAATCCGCGCAAGACGTGTACAAGACCGCAGTGCAAAATGCCCAAACAGCATACAAAACCGCGGCCGCGGCTTGCAAAGCCTAAGTCATCAAACTCTCTCACAACAAAAAACTCCTTCGCTTGAAAGCGAAGGAGTTTTTTATACTTAATTTTTAATGAATCACCCCGGAGCAGGGATCCAAGGTATCAACTGCAGACTCTCAGTGTCCCCTTCCGAACGAGTGTCCCGATTTATCGGGATCTGCTATCCCGGCATGACAGCCGAGCCGAGGAATCTGTTAAAACTAGGACAATAGAACCCTCCACTCGCCTCGGATGCTACTTAAGCTCGGTCGGGATGGAACACCCCGTAGCCCCGATGCTTTATCGGGGCAAGGCAAAGTCAGCGAATTATTTCCGATTTTATTTTTTTCGCCTCTTTAAGAAAAAAATTCTGCCATTTTGTGTCCGATAATTTAATTAGCATTCTCGGATATTCTGTGGCCGTTGTTGCCTTTAAGAACTGGGTGGCTAACTGTATTGGTTCAATATGCCAATCAAATTTCAGTTTAGCCAATTTAATCAGGCCGGCCACGCTAAACTTGAACTTCTCGCATAACATATACAAATCTATATAGTCCCTGGCTTTACTGCGCTGATAAATGGTAAAAAGCTTATTGGCGGCAATATCCGTCACACTATCCACACTTAGGCCATATTGCGTAGCGCCTTTTTCAATTCTGGGAAAGGGAAAATAAGTAAATTCCGTCTTGATGGTATCTTTGCCGAACTCCAAAAAAAACAAATTTCGGTTCATACTTTGTTGAAAATCTATTTTTGTTATTCCTCCCCCGGCTTTAAAACCCCGGAGCAAAACCCTTATGGAAACCGGATCCACTTCCTGCTCTGAAAAAAAATCCAGGTCTTCGCTATAACGGTGGCGCAAATAAAAAGCGGCTAATGGGGTACCGCCGGTAAGATAAAATTGCCTGGTAAAAGAACTGTTTTTCCCAAGATATTCCAAAATGGCAATTTGTTTTTTTGTCAGTATTTTATTTTGCATTTAGGGCCTGTTGTCAAATGTGCTTTTTAGGCGAAATTTTCAGAATTTCGAGCAGATTGGCGCAAATAATTTTTGATGCTTAGGCCCTTTAACTGGCCATTAAAAATTTCAAAGTTTTCCTGCGGTCCGCATCCAGATCCAATTCTTTCCAATATTTTTTTAGTTCGGATGATTTAATTTTTTCCCCATTTTTCAAACCAAAATTGACCATTTGCTCTAATTTCCAAATGGTGTATGCTTTTGCTCCCCCGGCTTTAATTTTGGCTTCATCAGCGGACCAATTACGAGGCATAATATTCTAAAAATTTATATAATTCTACTGTTAGTATAACAAAAATCAAGCGAAAAATCAACACGAAAACAGTTTAAAAAAATAGTTTAAAAAACTCGAGCCATATGGAATATGGTGGGACCAATCTGTTTATCGGCGTCATATTGATGAGCAACAAAGAGCCTCATCCAAGCTGTAGTGCAGGCCCGTGGCCTGCTGTTCGTTGGTGTTTTGAGGCAGGCCGAGGGCCTGCACTACGCACCGTTACGGCGCGAATTTTAATTCTCACTCCGCCTAAATTCCATATGACCGAAAAACTCCTCCGCGGCTTAAAGCCATGGTATTTTTCATCTTCAAAATTTTTTCCGGCACTAACTAGCTAAATTTATTCTGTTGGAGGAATTTGTGGCGGATGGTTTTGTTTTAACTGTTTGTTAAATATCCATCCCAAAAATGCCACGACTGCAAGAACCGCAATAACAATCCACCCTAAACGGGTACCGCAAGGCGTAAACCACCACCAAGTTAATACGCCCAAAAATAATATAATTTCCAAAGCATAAAACCATTTTTTATTTTTTTTCCGTAATAACCAAAGTCCCAAACCTGCCAGAAGGACAAAGACAGCATAACCCCACGGCCACCAAGGCTTATTTTGACATTGGGAAATTATTTCGTTATTTAAAATGGTTTCTCCCAAAACCTCACCTGATAAAACGGGTGTTTTTTCCGCATCTCCAACTGCAAGCAAATTTTTCCGGACTGTTGCTGTTAAATTATCTTTAGTATTTTCCGGGAAAACATTTACCCCTGCCACTTCCCCGCTATTTGTCGGTTCTTGATACGCCAGTTCCGGGAAAGTGGTAAAAGTGTGACCAAAACTCACGGTGGGTGGCGAAGCGTGGGAAATGACGCGGAAACGGTAAGTTGTCGCCGGGGTAAGCCCGGTTAAAAATACCGAATGAGAAGTTACCATCGTGGAATTTTCCGCGCTCATAAAACTATACCCATAAAGCGGCGGTAAAAACACAAAGGGATCACTGCCCGTGTCCACACTGTATATTACCTGGCTGGTGGAATTATAGCTGGTAGTCCATGAAATTGTAGCAGTAGTTGAACCGCTAACCTCAACTAAAATTTGATTTTCATAAATTGTTAATCCCTGCGGCAATCCCCCGCCCCCGCCGCTGGTATTGGTGGGCGTGCCGGGATTATCCGTAGTGCCGCCTTCGTCGCCTATAAATCCAACTACCAAATCAAAACCCACTTGTTTGTTTTGAAAATCGTTGCCGGTGCCACTGCTTAATGTCATGGCCAAATCGTATTGTGTTTGCGCACCCGCATCAAGCGAAGTTAAAAATATTTGTCCGTCGCTAAAAAAATCTTTCAAACTTTTATGATACACGGTGGCTGCACCTTGCGTAATTAACAAATCAAATTGTTCTGCCAAAGCGTCAGGGTTATTTTGCTTAATAGCTTCCATGCCGATTTTTTGGCTGGTTAAGGTATTATTGATAACTTTAATAAAGCGCGTAACCGTATTACCGGGCGCGAAATTGGCTTCGCTAAAAAGTGGTGTATTTTCAAAGTCTACAACTAAATCAGGAGGCGGCCCAATAGCTGCTTTAGCCGAACCGGTCAGGCTAAAGAAAATCAAGCAAGACAAAATTATGGAAAATATTTTATTCATTTCCGCTCCCTTCCGCTAAAACCGGCGCAGGTTCCACAACCGGAGCAGGTGACTCTTTTGCAACTACTGGTACAATATCAGGCTGTTTAATTGCTTCCTCTGTAATTGTATTTGTTAATAGTACTAAATCAGGCTCCACCGGAATTGGCGGGAAAGGCGGCTCCGCAGCCGGAACCTGTTCTGAATTTGGCAAAATTGTCCGAGGAGTTTTTTCTTGTATTAAATTATTTTCATTCGACTTCTCCTCTTCATCGCTTTGTAACGAATTAGATGATGATGCTATTATTTCCGGAGTTGATAATGGCGTACTGCTAGAATTTTCTTCATCTATTATTTCCGGGGAAGTACTGGTGCTTAATGCATTATTAGATGTATCAGTTCCAATTTGTGTGCTGGTTGATACCGTAGACACAATATCACTTACCACAGGAGATGAGGAGCTGGTGGAAATTTCCGGTACTGGGTTAATTATATTTTCTAAAAATAACTCTTCAAAACCAAGAACTAATGTATTTGGTTCACCGGGCGTGGGAATTGGGTCTACCCAAGAGCCTACACCGTCAGGAATGCGCGCATAAGAAAAGCCTTCAGGTTTTTCTGTAGTGTAAGTGTAGGAATCTACCAAAGTTGATGAGGCAATCGGATAACCGGTATAAAGCCTTACGCTATCGGCTTTATTATTTAAATTAAAATCCGAATCACCATTGCGATAAACTACCAAATAACTATGAGGGGCAACAATTGTGCCTCCTGTATTAGTATTGGCAGTTGTTATATATAATTCGCCCGTATCTGTTTCGTCATATAAAACCCAAGTGCCCACATTAAAATTTATATTACTATTATTGTATAATTCCGCCCATTCCCCGCCCGGCTTTAGTGCATCATCCAGCCCTGTTGGATTTGGAATAAATTCATTTAACACCACGGCTTTGCCAATTCTAATGGAGCCTAATTTTTCCTGAATGCTGGTAAAGCCGCTCAACGGGTCGGGCAAATTGGTTTGCCAAGCTGTATACATCCATTTAAAGAAACAAGTTTTACCCCATACGCTGGGCGGTGTATTGGTAGCAATAGAAAAATTATAATTCCAATTTACAACACTGCTTGGCGTAGATGTCGGCGAAACAAAATTTTTAATCAAGCCTGAAAATGTATTAGCGCCGTCTGTTGCTATTAAATTTACATAATCGCAAGGGCTAGTATCGCTACCGGAAAGATTTATTTGGGAAGTGTATTGATAATCTAAGTTGCCTGTTTTAGACAGCGATACAGCTGTAGAAGTAGCATCTGTCGGATACATTAGCCCGGAAGTAAAATTACTTGTTGAATTTATATTTATTCCCAAAGTACCGGCTATAAAAGTATTATTTTCAGATGTTTTGCTGTCGTTAAAATATGCACCGGTTTTTAATACAGAAAACAATCCACCCTGTAACAATAAACCAAAAACTAAAGTTGCGGCAGCGAATTTTTTTATGCTAACAAAAGCTATCGGCTGAACTTGGCTCATAAAATTTTCTGTCTGCTTTTTCCACCCAAACCAAAAAGGCAAGCTTTGCGGTTTTTCAACAAGCCCAATGTCCATTACCCCACGCAAGCCCATTGGCAAACCCGCCATGCACTGCACAACGCTACTTGCTCTTTTTAATTTTTTGACTTTAATCTGCATCCGATTTAGTTACTTCTTTCTTTTCTTCTTTTTTCTTACGCATATTTAAAATTTCCTTCCAAACTTTTTTCAGTTCTTCATAAATAACAATTACCGCCGGCACAATAATAATAATTGCAAACCCCCAGGGTTTTTTGGCCGCGTCTATAATATAACCAAAGAATGGGATGCTCAAATAAACTTTGCCAATTATTGTGCTTTGCGGGATTTCTTTGCTATCCCTAACATTGTTCGCGTCACCTTTTGTGACAAATACCGGAAATCCATTTTGAATTCTCATTTCTACTATGCGGTGGGTGGTGGGGATTTCGGTTTTGGTATTAGGACCAAAAGTAATAATATTACCTATTTTATAATTTGCTGCGGGCCTGGTAAGAACAACACTGCCGGTATGAATAGCCGGTTCCATTGACCCGGATTTCACTATAAAACTCTGTACGCCGCCTATCGCAAAACCCGACATAGCCAGTAATATTCCAACGCAGACAATAAATACTACAAGAATGTATGATATAACTGTTAATATTTTTTTTATCATAAATATTTTCTTTCAATACTATAAAACGCTTTATTCCCTTGCCCACAAATGTGGGCAAGGGTAAAAACGTACGACTACGTCACTGCCGTTTTAACTCAAACTAGCTTATTGTTGGTTTAAGGTGAATGTCAGGGTGGTGGTTAAGTTAGCCCCCTGAAAAGTGTTGCCAGTTGTTGGACCGTCAACTTGCACGCCCATAACAAGCTGTTTTTGCTCTCCTGCATTAAGCCCCAAAGGTGCGTTCAAAATTGGTGTAAGACGCAAATCCTGAAGGTCGGCATAACCATTACTATTCTGGTCAGTGCCATTTATTAATCCCGCAACCGGACCGCCTAAAAAGCCTGTAGTGTTAACAGAACCGCTTATTTGATTGGATGGATCTTGATCACCCCACCAGTTGTTTTGGCCGTTAACTGCATCCGCCGGAGTAGCAACATTATTAATCCCAATAGCTACATTCGGGGTAAAATTGTTATTGTTGATTGTTATGCTGGCCATACTTGAGTTCGGGTTTTCAACCTGCACACCAACCGCGTCTGTATTGCCCTTATGATCAACAAGATCGTGAATGTCATTATAAGTCACACTTGCATTCGGAGTTTTGCCTTCCAAACCTACTGCGTGTGACCACAAACCTTCAAGGTTATAAATTGAATTATTCATAACTACAAGGTTGGTAACTCCTTCTTTAACATTGGTCAAAATACCATACGCGCCACGACCAGCGGTCCAAGCCGCAGTTGAAGCTTTCACCTGTGAGATAATATTATTCTGAATGATTACACCTGTCACAGCTGCCGCACTGCTAGTATCTCCAATATAAATACCTTTGGCGCTCGTGCCAGATCCTGAATTACCGTCCCACGCGAGACTCAAATTACCAATATTTGTAATAGTATTACCGGAGAAAGTAAAATTAGAGCTGGCTGTGGAACCATTTTGAAGAGAAATTCCTTGGGCAGAACCGGAGGATAGAGCAGTTCCAATGTTGTTTATATTATTATCTTTTACCGAAACATTACTTGAACCATTGGTAATTTGTACTCCATAGGAACCGCCGGGATCAGTAATGTTAAAACCACGGATGGTAACGCTACCAGCTGTAACACTGAATGGAACACTTGAGGTCACCGATGGTCCGCCAGTGGAAACAACGGTAACTCCTTTATTAACGATAATTTGCGAAACTCCTTCCCATGCCGCATTATAATCGCCAGGAGCAACACAAATAACAGCGCCTGAAGCGACTGCTGCTACGGCTGCGGTAATCTTTGTTCCTGAAACTGTGACAGTACAATTTGTTGGTGCTACGTAAGCCGGAATGATCGCGCCTGCACCACCTGAAAGCAAATTTGAGCCCCCAAGAGTTAGGCTGGTAATGCGAACTTGCTTCTCAAAACCACTAGGTGATTCGGTATTAGCCGCGCTAATGCCTAAATGTAGGCCATTAATGCTACCAATATTTTTTAGCCAAACACTGGAAACACTCGGCGTGCCGCCGGGTACCATTGCAGAAAAATTCCAAGAGGCATTTTGCGAATTAAGCCATCCATTAACCGGGGTTCCATTACTGTCTTGGGCAATGGCTAAATTTAATGTACCTGCTGTAAAAGTATTACCCGTAGCAGTAGCTTGACTGCTAAAATACGCGCGGGTAGCGAGAGTCGCCGCCACAGCAACCAAGACTATCGCACTTAAACTGATTATAATTTTTTTCATAATTATTCTTTAATTATTTAATATTTTGTCTGCTTAAGTCTCCAAGTTTTTTAATTTTTGAGGGACATTTTACTGCCCCCAACAGGAGTTACCAATCTCCGATTGATGACCCCTTGATGGGGGCCTAATGCAGACTTTTTTATTCTTTCCTGACTTCAAATATTGTGCTTATTATTTTAAAAACAAGCATCGACCTTTTAATATTTGTCGCCTTCAACTTCTTTTGGTATAACCAATAAAATTCAAGGCAAAAACAAAAGCCCAAATTCAAACCACTAGGGTCTAATTTGGGCTCTTATTTTTATATAAAAATAATTTTTCTGCCAGCTAGATTGTTTTATGAAAGTAACTTGTTTCATTGGCGTGTGCATATTAAATTATTTTTCTATTTTAAACAAAAACATTAAAAGCACTTCCCCTCTACAAATCTTTGGAAAATGCTTTTTATTTTTCTAGTTTATTTGTTTATTTTTGCCCTCTATACTATATAATAAACCATTTTCGCCCTTTGTCAACTACAAATTGTCCCCCACTTTTCCACCCCCCCATCAACAGCCCTCTTTCCTACCCGTCCCCGCACTCATACGTGACTCATATGCAATGTGTGCAATGGGAATCTTTGCACAATTTATTCTTTAAACAATACCGGTTCCAAATTCACAACATCACTATCCGAAAAATTTAGAACAAACTTTTTATATTCCTCCAAGCTATTATTAAACATTCCCAAAATTAAACTTTTATCACAAATCTCATTTTTCCATCCGTCAACATAATCCCGCAAGCTGGAATATTCGTACAACAAAGGTTCGCCCGGATTATTATGAATGTAGGCGGAAAGGTACTTTGCGCAAGAATCATTCTCAACCAGCTTAGCCTTAAACGCATCCTGGAATAGGTTCCCCACCCTGCCGTATTTTAGATTAAAATATTTGGCATAGCTGGTACAAACTTTTGTAATAAGCTTGTCAATCCCAATTAAACCATTTTGGCGGATAAAAAAATGAAAGTGGTTTGGCATTAAGCAGTAACAAAAAATAGAAAAGGCGCCTGCCGGCAATGGTTTTATTCTGACTTGAACTCTTTTACCGGAAGTGTGCAAAGATTCCCTTTGCTCAATACCCAAGGCCAATTTTAAACGATTCAAAAATACATAATAATCTTGGGCGTCTAAAAAAATCGGCTCTTTATTATTCCCGCGATTATAAATATGGTGGCTAAGCCCCGTACGAAAAATTTTGTAATCCCTTGAATTCATAATAACAGCATACCATAACTTATAAGCATAAGCAATGTGAGCAATGGGAATCTTTGCTCATGCTCCATTATTCAGGGCTTTTTTTAAATATTGTCCGGTATAACTGGCCTTAACTTTGGCAATATCTTCCGGTGTGCCGGTCGCCACCAACTGCCCGCCTTTGCCCCCGCCCTCCGGACCAAGGTCAATAATCCAATCCGCGGTTTTTATCATATCCAAGTTATGTTCAATCACCACCACGGTATTGCCTTTCTCTACCAGTTTGTTTAAAACTTGCACCAAACGTTTTACGTCGGCAAAATGCAAACCAGTTGTCGGTTCATCCAACAGGTACAAAGTCCGACCGGTGGAAGCACGGGACAACTCGGTGGCTAATTTAATGCGTTGAGCTTCTCCGCCGGACAGAGTGGTAGCGTTTTGCCCTAAGCGCATATAGCCCAAACCAACATGACTCAAAGTTTCCAACTTTTTATAAATTTGGGGCAAGTTGGCAAAATATATTTTTGCGTCGTCTACCGTCATTTCCAGTACGTCGGAAATAGTTTTGTCTTTATAATGAATTTCCAAAGCCTGAGCATTATAGCGTTTGCCGTTACATTCCTCACAAGTAATATAGACATCGGGCAAAAAATTCATTTCCACTTTTATCACCCCGTCACCCGCACACTTTTCACACCGACCGCCCTTAACGTTAAAGCTAAACCGGCCGGCGCGATAACCGCGCATCTTGGCTTCTTTGGTTTCGGCAAATAAATCACGAATCGGTGTAAATAGTCCCGTGTAAGTAGCCGGATTACTTCTTGGGGTACGGCCAATCGGTGATTGGTCAATATTGATAATTTTATCAATATGTTCCATGCCTATGATTTTTTTATGTTTGCCGGGTTCATCTTTACTGTTATAAAAATACTTATACAACGCTCTGGCCAAAATGTCGTGGAAGAGCGTGGACTTCCCGCTACCGGACACGCCCGTTACGCAAACAAATTTTCCAAGAGGAATGTCTACGTTAATATCTTTTAAATTAAATTCGCTGGCACCGAGAATGGAAATTTTTCGGCCATTGCCGGCTCTGCGTTTTTTCGGCACTTCAATAAGCTCCTTACCGGCCAAATATTGCCCGGTTAAACTCTTGGTATTTTTTTGCACTTGAGCCGGCGTGCCTTCCGCCACCAATTCTCCGCCGTGTTTACCGGCACCGGGACCAATGTCTACCACCCAATCCGCCTCTCGAATTGTTTCTTCATCGTGCTCTACCACAATTACTGTATTACCTAAATCTCGCAACTCTTTTAAGGTTTGCAAGAGTCTGGCATTGTCGCGCTGATGAAGACCAATGGACGGTTCGTCTAATATATAGAGGACTCCGGTTAAACCGGAACCAATTTGGGTGGCCAGACGAATACGCTGAGCTTCTCCTCCGGAGAGAGTATCGGCAGCGCGGTCTAAGGAAAGATAAGACAACCCCACATTTAACAAAAAAGATAACCGGGCATTAATTTCTTTTAAGACCTGTTTAGCAATGGTTAAATCTTTTTGATTTAACGACTTGGACAAATTTTTATAAAAATTGCCGGCGTCTTCTATGTTTGAGGCGGAAACTTCTACAATCCCCTTACCGCCAACGGTAACACCCAAAACTTCCGGTTTTAGCCTGCGACCCAAACAAGACGGACACTGGCGCACGCGCATATAATTTTCAATCTCACTGCGCATGTATTCGGAATCGGTTTCTTTATACCGGCGCCCCAAATTTGGAATAACCCCTTCAAATACGGTCATCATTTCAAACTCTCCTTCCCGGCTGGCAAACTCGCCGGAAACCGTTACCTTCTTGTCACCCGTGCCGTATAAAATTACGTCCAAATATTTATTTGGTAGATCTTTAATTGGTGTACTAACGGAAAACCCGTATTCCTTTGCCACGGCTTCCAAAATTCTGCCATACCAGGAAAGACGGGAGGTAGTCTTACTCCAAGGACGCACCGCGCCTTCGGCTAAAGTTAAACGCCGGTTTGGAATTACCAAATCGGGTTCCACGGTTAATTTGTGTCCCAAGCCTTTGCATTCCGGACAAGCACCGTGAGGACTGTTAAAAGAAAAATCCCGCGGGTCTAATTGGGACAATTGCATATGGCCGTCCGGACAGGCAAATTTTTGAGACATTAACATATCACTGCCCAATTTATCGCCCTCCATTTTGACAGCCATAGCCAAGCCGTCGCCCATATCCAAAGCTTTTTCCAAACTTTCCGAAATTCTCCCTTTTTCCGCCCGGTCAACCACTAGGCGGTCTACCACCACGTCAATGGTATGTTTTTTTTGCTTATCCAAATTTAAATTTTGCGCCTCGTTTAAATCCATTACCGTGCCATCCACACGTACGCGCGCAAAACCGGCTTTTTTAATTTGTTCAAAAATAACCCTGTGCTCCCCTTTTTGGTCTTGAATAAACGGCGCTAACAAAATAATTTTACTGCCGGATTTTATAGATAATAGCTGGTCCACCATAGCGGCAATGGTTTGCCCCTGAATTTTTTTGCCGCAAACCGGACAGTGAGGAATACCAATGCGCGCCCAAAGCAAACGCATATAATCGTAAATTTCCGTAACTGTGCCCACGGTGCTTCTGGGATTATGACTGGCGGATTTTTGATCTATTGATATTGCCGGAGACAAACCTTCAATTTTGTCCACGTCCGGCTTGTCCATAAGGCCAATAAATTGCCTGGCATAGGCGGACAAACTTTCCACATAGCGGCGCTGACCTTCCGCGTAAATCGTATCAAAAGCCAAAGAACTCTTGCCTGAGCCGGACAAACCCGTAAACACCACCAGCTTATTTCTGGGGATATCCAAATCGATATTTTTTAAATTGTGCATCCGCGCTCCGCGGATACTTATTTTGTCAAAACTCATAAATATTTGTAAGGAAAAAGCAATTTTAGAAATGAACTGATAATCAGTTTACCACGAATGTCAAGACTAATCAATAGGCCCCGAATTCAAGGGCTAGGGACAATATCCTTTATCCTTAACCTGTAGCGCAGGCCATCGGCCTGCTGGTCCCTTCTCCCCGATAGAGCGAAGCACCTTATTTTTCTCCCCCTTTGGGGGAGATGCCGAGTGCATCCGAGGCAGAGAGGGCGCAATGGGGGAAGATGCCCAGCTCTTTTTGCATCAAAAGTGCTGGACAGAGAGGGTGCAGTGTAGCGTGCCGATTTATCGGCGAAAATATAACCAAAACAAAAGCCCGTAGCTTCGTCAGGCGGCCACGAAAGGCCAACCGAACGAAAACTACGGGCTACGAAATCTGATGATAATGTTCCTCCTTCCTCGGAGCTTGTAAGCGCCGGCCATAAGAGCGAGATGGTCAATTTCCTCGTCGCCCGAAGGCGACTTGGAAAAACCCAACGGCAAAACAAGTGGCGACCAGCGCCGCAAAAAAACTCACGCCTGCGAAACCGATTGCCCCGCCTTGGTATTCCAGTTTGCCGTCCATGACGGCAAACCCATAAATACACAGGCTAGTCAGGGCTGTGCAAACCAGCCCGAGAAACCCGAACACGCTTCTGTTAAACATCACTGCCTCCTTTTTTCTCTGGACTTTCAATCCAAACCAAAATAACAGAGAGAGATTTGTCAACCGCCGAATAGCAAACTATAATTCATATTATGGCTAATCATAAAATCTTAAATCTTTCCGCCAAAGGCGGATCCGCCCTTGGCGGAAAATCTAAAATCTTAAAATTTCCTAAAAAACCCGGCGTTTATCAGTTTATAGATAAAAAAGGCCAGGTACTTTATGTTGGCAAAGCCAAAAATTTGCGCTCACGGGTCAGACAATATTTTGGCAAAAGTGACGAACGGCCGCAAATCCCTTACCTATTAAATGATGCGACAGACGTAACTTACACCGTGGTTAACAATGAACTGGAAAGCTTGTATTTGGAAAATACGCTCATTAAGCAATATCTGCCCAAGTACAATATTTTATTACGCGATGATAAAAATTATTCTTTTATAGTGATTGACTATTCCACTCAAATACCACAAATCACTACCAGTCGGCATTTGTCAGACTCAAATTCCAAATTTCAAATCTCAAATCCTAAATCTGTTTATTTCGGCCCTTACACTGCCGCCTACAAAATCCGCAACACATTAAATTTAGTACGCAAAATATTTCCGTATTGCAGTGCGCGAAAAGTTTCCTCACGCCCCTGTTTTTACTATTATATGCACCGCTGTCCCGGCGTGTGCGTGGGCAAAATTTCGCTGGGTGATTACGCTCGGCATTTGGAAAAAATTGTAAAATTTTTGCGCGGTGATACGGCCGGCGTTATTTTTGATATTAAAAAAGAAATGCTCAAGGCGGCTAAAGCTAAAAAATTTGAAACCGCGGCACGCCTTCGCGACCAATTGCGTGCTTTGGAGCTATTAACAGAAAAGCAAAATGTTATTTTGGCAAAAAAAGTGGATTGGGATATTGTGTCTTTGGCCGATACCGAAGGATATGCCTGCATAAACCTTTTTAAAATCCGCGGCGGTAAAATGTTTGATAAGGAAAATTTTGTTTACGAAAATAAATATGAACCTATTCCGACGCAAGGTCGAAACCCCGACTGGAACGTCGGGGCAGATGTCTACAGAATAGAAATAATCCAAACTTTTTACGAACAATACTACCTGGAAACCAGCGATGCGCCCAGGGAAATTTTTTTGCAGTTAGATATTACCGACACCAACACCATTAAGAGCCTGCTTAAGGCGCGCTTTGGTAAAACATTGAAAATCTCCGTACCGCAAAAAGGCAAAGTTGCAAACCTTATCAGGCTGGGCACAACCAATGCCGAAGAATATTTAAAAAATTGGCTGGCAGATAAAGCCGGCAATCTGGATAAAATTAACGCGGCTTTGGCGCAACTTAAGGACGTTTTAAAATTATCACAAATTCCAAAACGGATTGAATGCTACGACATTTCCAATATTCAGGGCACCAATGCAGTGGGCAGTATGGTGGTATTTGTGGATGGCCTACCGGCAAAATCCCAGTATCGCAAATTCAAAATTCAAAACAGTCCGCCAGGTGGCGGACCGGATGACTTTGCCATGATGAAGGAAATGCTGGCGCGACGAATGTCGCGGTTGCAGTTTTCCCCTTCTGCTAAGGAGGGGTGGCGCCCGCAGGATGACGGGGTGGTATTTAAGCCCGAACAAACTCCAAACACCTCCCCCCGCCAGAGGCGGGTTACTCCTCCTTCAAAAGGAGGAGAAAAAAACGCCTGGCCTCTGCCGGATTTGATTGTCATTGACGGCGGACGCGGCCAACTTAGCGCCGCCCTGGAAGTTCTTACAACTTACAACTTACAACTTACAACTCCTGCAATTGGATTGGCCAAACGCATTGAAGAAATTTTCATTCCCGGCAAAAAAAACTCTATTATTGTCCCCCACGACCAGCCTGCTCTCCAACTCCTGCAACGCCTGCGCGACGAAGCCCACCGCTTTGGCATAACTTTCCACCGGCAACTGCGAAGCAAGCAAGCCATTAAATCCGCGCTAGATGATATTCCCGGAATCGGCCCCAAAACAAAAAAATTGCTCAAAGCCAAATTCGGGACAGTGGAGGAAATAAAAAGAGCAGACTTTAACGAACTAGTTAAGGTTGTAGGCAGTAAAATAGCAAATACAATAAAACAAAAGCTGTAAAGGGACTGTTGCCGAATGGGCTTTTAATGCATCCGCCTGAGGCGGGTGAGGCAATCGGGCAAAACAAATTTTGATGTTTACCTAAAAGGTAAGCGGAAAAGTTTTTTTGGCCGAGTGGTCGCCAATTTAAATATTGACATAGACCACTCTTTTCTTGTATAATGGTCGAGCGATTTACTTAATAATCAACCATTAATAAATTCCTATGTTTTCCGGCCCAATCTTCCAATTTCTCAATATTCTGGTAATGATTCTGCTAATTATTATCATTTCCCTGCAAAATAAATCATCCGGTTTGTCTACGGTTTTTGGCGGTGCTGGGAATATTGTCCAGACCCGAAGAGGCTTTGAAAAATGGCTATTTTACGCAACAATTGTTCTAGGAATTCTTTTTGTAGTTATTAATATCGGTTTTCTGTTTTCAAAATAGCTTTTAGCTGTCAGCTGACGGCTTTTTTGCTTAAACCATGAACGGTTTTCCTCAAAATTTAATCTCTTATACCAAGACAATAACCTTGGGAGCTAAAGAGCTGAAACATCTAAGCCTTTCCCGATTGCGGAAAGTTTTTTCTTTAATGGGCAAACGCGAAAAAATTGCGCTTTTAGGATTACTGGCGGCGGCGGTTTTAAGCTTTATTTGGTCCGGTCGAAATTTTTATTTATCCCATACTACTCCGGTGGCACATTTTGGCGGAACTTACAGCGAAGGAATGATAGGACAACCAAGTTATATTAATCCGCTCTTGGCTCACCAGGAAAACGAACTGGCCTTAACCAGATTAATTTTTTCCGGCCTCTATAAATACGACGGCAAAGGTCAACTGGTACCGGATATCGCCGACGGCATGCCGCAAATTTCTTCCGATCAAAAACAATATACTGTAAACCTAAAAAAGGATGTAAAATGGCACAACGACAAACCCCTCACGGCAGACGATGTCACTTACACTTTTCAGTTACTTAAAGATCCGGCCTACAAAAGCCCGCTTAGGCCCCTTTGGCAAGCAACTGTGGTGGAAAAACTTTCCGACTACAGCGTAAAATTTACCACTAAAGATATTTCCGGCCCGTTTGCGGAAAATCTTACCTTGCCGATTTTACCAAAAAACGTTTGGAATAAGGTAGACTCTCAAAATTTCCTGCTGTCTAAAAATAATTTGGAAGCCATTGGTAGCGGACCGTATTTTATTAAAGAAATCAAAAAACTTTCCAGTGGGAAAATTGAACAAATTGCCCTACAGGCAAATGCTAATTTTTACTCCGGCAGGCCGAAAATTGATTCACTGACCATAAAATTTTACGACTCCGAAGACGATATACTTAACGCCTTCCACAGCCGGGAAATTTTAGGGTTTGGTTTTATTCCTTTGGGAAGTAGTCTATATTTAGACAAGGAACGCGATAACTCCCAAATTTTTCAAATTCCCCTGCCCCAATATCAAGTCGTGTTTTTTAACTTAAATAACAAAATTTTAGCAGACCAAAATGTACGCAAAGCTTTAGCTTTGGCCACTAATAAAAAACAGGTTATTGAAGAAGTGTTTAAAAATAATGCGCTTCTTCCATCCTCTCCCCTGCTCTTTGCCGAACAAAGAAGTATGCAACCTGCTGAAGCAGGTGTAAATATTAAACAGGCAAAAATTCAACTAGATGCTGCCGGCTGGACAATAGATCCAAACTCGGGTCTGCGCATGAGTAAAAAAGGCACTCTTTTAGAGATATCTCTGGCGACCAATGACACTTTAACCAACGCTAAAGCGGTGGAAATTTTAGCTAACCAATGGCGAGCGCTAAATATTAAAGTTAACTTAAGCATTCTTCCCGGCAAACAGCTAACTGACACCTTAATTAAACCGAGAGCTTTTGATGTTTTATTATTTCCGCAAAAATTCAGTACCGATCCCGACCCATTCCTATTTTGGCATTCCAGCCAGGCCAAAGATCCGGGAGTAAATTTAACCGGCTTTCAAGATGCCGCGGCAGATAAATTAATTACCGACGCCAGAACCACCACCGATAGAAAAGCCAGGGGGGTACTTTACGAAAAATTTAACCAAATGATTCGAGACAAAGTGCCGGTTATTTTCCTTGACCAAACCGAATATATTTATGCTTTGGACATAAACATAAAAAATGTTGGCTTGGAATTCCTGCCCGAACCGGCCATGCGTTTCTACAATTTACAAAATTGGTATATTAATACCACTCGGGCTTGGAAATAAGAATCACGGATACCTGCCTACTCCTCGAGTCTGAGCCTCGGAGTAGAAGACCGATAGGCAGGCGCAAATAAAAGCAGATAACGCGGATTAAAATTTATTTGCCTGTTAAGATGTATAAATGATAAAATAGTACAATGCGCCGCGGTGGTGGAACTGGTATACGAGCACGTTCACCCCGTACCTTATTGTTAACTTTATTTTTTTATCAACTTTTCTTGCCAATTGGCGGGCGAGTGGTGGAATTGGCATACACGTACGCTTCAGGTGCGTATGAGAGCAATCTCGTGAGGGTTCAAGTCCCTCCTCGCCCACCAATTGGCTGGAAACACTTTACAATTTTTTTGTTATTATTTTCACTAAGGTACGGGGTAAAGGTACGTGTGGGAGAAATCCCGTGGAGGTTCAAATCCTCTCCTGGACACCAATAATCAAAAAACTCCCCAAGAGGGAGTTTTTTGATTATTGGTGTCTGTATTGTACACTTTGCTCGAACCTATTTCGAGCAGAAACTGAACGAATGAATCAGCCCCGCCACCCGCCGAGTACGGCGGACACCAAAGAAAAATGTTCCTTGCTTTTCGGATTTGCGCGCGACCAATTTCTTCTAAAAAGGAAAGGACATTTTTCTTTGGTGTTCTGCCCTCAATGCTTCGGGCAGGTGGCGGGACTAATGCGGACGAAGTTTTGGTAAAACAATTTTTTGGGGAAAGGATTTGCCAAAACTTCGGCTCATTTGTTTTTGAATTCGGATATCGCAAATGGAAA
>JBBRWU010000010.1:0-17502 GCA_038249015.1 Candidatus Doudnaibacteriota bacterium
ACATCGCTATGATCCACATCATGGTCAGGAGGTTGGCTTAAATGCTAGACATAGGAGTTTTCAAACAGGCTCTTAGTAGAACTTCTTGCTGAGCGTCTTCAAGCGCCGGCAAGAATACAATAAACTGGGAGCAATTCGATAGGGGTGGCAGATGGTAAGTGCATGTTCCGCCGCCCCTTAAAAATATTTTAATGGTATAATTACGGTGATGAATGAATTTATAAAAAAATTAGAAAGTCTAAAGTCTGAGATTTTAAATTTGAAATCTCATTTAAATTTGCCTCAAAAAGAGCAAAAGATTTTAGAGTTGGAAGAGCAGATGCAGGCGCCTGATTTTTGGGCGGATAATCAACATGCCCAAAAAATTTCTCAGGAATATACGGCGTTAAAAAAGTTTTACGATTTTTGGACAGGTTTGGAAAAAGAAACCGACGAGATTTTGGAATTAGTAAAAACAAATCAGGATGAGTCTCCGGAAACATCGGAGTATTTAAAAAAACAATTTAGCGAGTTGGAAGAAAAATATAAAAAAAATCGGTTTGTAGCACTTTTGTCCAAAAAATATGATGACCATAATGCGATATTTTCTCTGCATTCAGGAGCCGGGGGAGTTGATGCACAAGACTGGGCAGATATCTTACTCAGAATGTTTTTACGTTATGCAGACAAAAAAGGATTTACTACGGAAATTTTAGAGCTTTCACGCGGTGATCAAGGGGGCTTAAAAACCTGTGTGGTGGAAGTTAAAGGCCCTTATGCTTACGGATTGTTTAAAAGTGAAGCGGGAGTTCACCGCCTGGTACGCTTGAGTCCGTTTAATCCGGCACATACCCGGGAGACGTCTTTTGCTTTGCTTGAATTATTACCACTACTGGAAGAACAGGAAGAATTAAAAATCGACCCGAAAGATTTAAAAATTGAAGCCAATACCGCTTCCGGCCACGGTGGGCAGTCTGTTAATACCACATATTCGGCAATTCGCATTACCCACATTCCTTCCGGAATTAAGGTGAGTATTCAGAATGAGCGTTCTCAACACCAGAACCGGGAAATTGCCATGAAAATTTTAATGGCCAGGTTAAAAACTTTGGAAGAAGAAAAATTACAAAAAGAAAAACAGGAAATTCGCGGGGAGTTTAAGTCGGCCGAGTGGGGCAATCAAATCCGTTCCTATGTTTTGCATCCGTATAAAATGGTTAAAGACCACAGAACGGGCATGGAAACATCTGATCCGGAAAGCGTGCTTAATGGTGAGTTGGATGACTTTGTGGAAAAATATTTGGAGAGTAAAGCGAATTAGGAATCAATAATTATGAAGTAGGGAGTTTGAAATTTTAATTCCTCATTCACACTCGGTATTTTTTTTGAAATTATAGAAAAAGAAACAAAAATCTGGTATACTTAAATTATCAGATTTTCTATTTTGAAACAAAAGATTTAGATATCCGTGATTTATGATCAAATTTGAAAATGTTGTAAAAAAATATAATCATCAACGCGCGCTTGACGGCATTAATTTGCAGGTGCATCGGGGAGAATTCGTCTCACTTGTGGGGCTTTCCGGTGCGGGCAAGTCAACTTTATTAAAATTGATTATTCGCGAAGAAGTTATAGACGGCGGAAAAATTTTTATTGACGATGTAGATATATCGCTGGTAAAAAAATCGGATATGCCTTATTTGCGCCGAAAAATCGGTATGGTTTTTCAGGACATTAAACTTCTTCCTAGGCGGACGGCCTTTGAAAACGTGGCTTTTGCTATGGAAGTTTGTGGTCATCGTTTGGATAAAATTCAGGCAGAAGTACCAAAAATATTGGATTTGGTGGGGTTATTACATAAAAGAGATAGTTTTCCACATGAGATGTCCGGCGGGGAAAAACAGCGTGTAGCTATTGCTAGGGCACTGTCGCACCGACCATTATTGCTTTTGGCCGATGAGCCCACCGGAAATTTAGACGAGGTAAATGCCGCAGAAGTATTGGATTTATTAATGAAAATTAATCGGCTTGGGACTACGGTAATTTTAGCCACTCATGCGGCGGGTCTCGTAAATAAAATTAAAAAACGCGTTATTACCATAGAAGGCGGAAAAATTACTATTGAGCAACAAAAAGGGAAATATAAACTGTAGAGTTCGTCAAGTTATAAATTTCATCAAGCAAAAACAAAAATATGACAATAGAAAAATTTGAAGACATTTTGTCATGGCAAAAAGGTATAGATCTGACAGTTGCAGTTTACAATCTCTTCAGAAATAATAGCGATTTTAGTTTTAAAGATCAAATCCAGAGGACATCATTAAGTGTGTCAAACAATATTGCCGAGGGATATGAGAGAAGAAGTAATAAGGAATTTAAACAATTTTTATATATTGCAAAAGGTTCTGTGGGTGAAGTTAGATCTATGTTGTATGTCGCAAATAAACTTAAATATTTGAATCAAGAGCAATTTAATTCTTTATTTCAGTCTTGTATAAAAATATCAAAATTAACTTCTGGGCTCATTCAAAAGCTTTGAGCCTAACTTGATAACTTGATAAACTAATATGTTGGATTCCATTTCATTTTTACGGGTGATTAAAACCGGGGCTACGAATTTTATTCGTAACTTATGGTTATCTATGGCCGCAACTATGGTGATGACTATAACCTTGGTAATTTTTTCCACGCTATTTTTGCTTTTTGTGCTAACTAATTATTCCATTAGAACTATTCAAAATACGGTGGACATTAGCGTGTATTTTAAAATTGGTTTGGCTGAAGATAAAATTAACAGTATAAAAACTGAAATCTCTCAAAATCCCAAGGTTAAAGAAGTTACTTATGTTTCCGCAGCCCAATCCTTAGAAGATTTTAAAATTAAACATAAGGATGATCAGTTAATTGCCCAGTCTTTAAACGAGTTAAACGAAAACCCGCTTCCGGCAACCTTGCATATTAAAGCTAAAAATTTGGAAGATTATCCGGCTGTGGCTGAAAGGATGCACTCGGAAAATTATGCAAATTTTGTTGACAAGGTTAACTACGAAGATAACCGGTTAATCATAGACCGTTTAACCAAAGTGTTAAAATTTATTATTACTTTTGGTTTGGTTCTATTTGTAATTTTTGCGCTAATTGCGGTTTTGGTAATTTATAATACCATCACTTTGACGATTTACAACCGCAAAGAAGAAGTGGAGATTATGCGTTTAGTGGGTGCGACCAACTGGTATATTCGCGGACCATTTTTAATGGAAAGTTTACTGTATAGTGTTTTTTCTACAGTCATAACCGGACTGTTGTTTATTCCGGTGTTTACTAAAGTTATTCCGGCTGTTACCAATTATGTCAGCCCTCAGGTAAGTTTATATAACAACAATGTTTTTAACTACGCTTATTTATTGGTAATTTTATTCGGACTTTCCGTAGTTTTATCTATTAGCTCTACTTTTTTAGCGGTAAGGAAATACCTGAAAATATAAATTACAGGGACTTGTGGAATTACAAAGATTTGCCTTGTAAAAAATTTGTAAAGAAAGTGTCCAAAAATGCATTAAATTTGACATATTTTCTTTCCCAAGTATACTAATAAAGAGCCCTTAATAGCTTCCGGCGCAATGCTAGTAGCTTTTAGGAAAAAGCAACTCTTTGGACTCTCTTAGTCATCCACCAACGCAATGGTAAATTTGGCGGATAAAAGGGAGTTTTTTATTTGTTTTGCAAATTAATAAACACGGATAATGCAAACTGATTAACACGGAGTTATCCGTGTCCGTCTGTGAATAATCCGTGCAAATCAATTTACCCATATGAAAGTTATATTCATAAAAGATGCCCCAGGTGCGGGAAAAAAAGGGGAGCTAAAGGAAGTAAGCGAAGGCTACGGCAATAATTTTTTAATTGCCAAGGGTTTTGCCCAAATTGCCACTGCGCAAATTCAGGCAAAAATTGCCAAGGAAGCCAAGGAAGCCCAAGCCAAAAAATTAAAAGAGATAGAGAAATTCAGAGCGCTAAAGAGCGATTTTGAAAAACGCACTTTTACTTTAAAAATTAAAGTCGGGGAAAAGGGGCAGGTGTTTTCCAGCGTGCACGAAAAAGATATTATTTTGGCCGTAAATAATAAAATGGGTTTGGAATTGGAAAAAAATCAAATAGAAATTTCCGGAGTAATTAAAACTTTAGGCCTGCACCCGGTAAAACTGCGTCTGGCTCCGGGAATAATTGCGGAAACTAAAATTAATGTAGAAGCAGACTGATGTGTGCGCAGTCTTTCTCCTTTTGAGGAGAGATGTCCGGCCCTTTTGCATCAAAGGGTGGGACAGAGAGGTTGTGTATGAGCCAAAGGATAATTTCAGAACCATTTTTAAGTAACTCACGCAAGTTAAGAACAGAACAAACCTCTTGGGAAGCAAAATTATGGTATTACTTAAGAGCTGGTAGATTTTATGGAATAAAATTTAAAAGGCAAGTTCAAATCGGTTTATTTATTTATGATTTTAGTTCCAGGGATAAAATGCTGGTTATAGAGCTAGATGGCGGAAAACATACGGAAATAGAAATATCAGAAAAAGATCAAATTAAACAAAAATATGCTGAATCAGAAAATTATATGGCATTTAGATTTTGGAATAATGAATTAGACAATAATATGGTAGGTGTGCTGGAAACTATTAAAAAAGCTTGTAAAATTTAGTACAACTTCTCCCTAACCCTCCCCTCAGTCCACCCCATTCCTACAAGCAAAAGAATGGGGATTCTAGGGGAGGGGAAGAAGCAGAATAATCTATGATAGATAATCTTGAGCCAAAACCTAATATGTGGGAAGCAAATCCCAAATTGAAAATGCTTTCTTTGGTGTTTATTTTTGTTTTCCTATTTTGTGGAATTGGTTTGGCGGTCTTCTCCCAATGGAGCGCTAGTTATAGACAAAAAATTTATAACCAAACCCAATCGGAATTACCTAAGCATATAGTTAAAGAATCAGACATATTAAATTGGAAAACATACAAAAATGAGCAGTATGGGTTTGAATTCAATTACCCTGAGCGATTTGATTCAAAAATTTTTAATAATGAATTAACAATTTTTGAATCAAATGGTAATGGGGAAAATAATTTTGAAGTTAGAATCAGGGAGCGGTATCCGTCTGATTTAAGTCTGGATAAGTATTTTTATTTGGATTTCCCAATAAGTCTAAGAATGGAGTTTGGCAGTCAGGACGCCACGGTTTTTAAAGCGCCAAATGGGTATTGCGATGGCCCGGGGTGTGGCAAGCCATTTATTGCAGTAGTTACCGAACAAGGCGGATATCTTTACCATATGATTTTTTACGGGGACGCGGAGTTTTCCGAAGAAGAATTAAAAATTGCTTCAACCTTTAAATTTACCCCGACGCCTTAAGGGTCGGAGCAGGTAAAATAATCTTCGAATCATTAAATTATTTAATTTTTAAATTAACTTATGTCCTATCATATCAAGCCCCGCAAGGCAAAAAAACTCAATACCAAATTTATTTTTGTTTCCGGAGGAGTTATTTCTTCCGTAGGTAAAGGCGTCACGACCGCTTCTTTAGCACTTTTGCTGGAATCGCGCGGGTATCGCGTAGCTCCGGTAAAAATGGACGCCTACTTGAATGTGGATGCCGGGACCATTCGTCCGCAGGAGCACGGCGAAGTTTTTGTAACCAAAGACGGTATGGAAACCGATCAGGACTTGGGCAACTACGAGCGGTTTATGAATACTGATTTAACCAGTTCCAACTATTTAACCAATGGTCAGCTGTATCAGCATATTATTCAGAAAGAGCGCAACTTTGAATACGACGGGGAAGATGTGGAAGTAGCTATGCACGTGCCGGAAGAAATTATTCGCCGTTTGGAAAAAGCAGCAGAAGAACGCAAGGCGGATTTTGTAATTGCGGAAATTGGCGGTACGGTAGGGGAATATCAAAATATTTTGTTTGTGGAAGCTAATCGTATTATGAAGTACCGCGACAACCGCGATGTGTTGCATGTGCACGTGGCTTATTTACCCACTCCTCCCAGTGTCGGCGAAATGAAGAGCAAGCCGGCTCAGACTTCGGTAAAATTGCTCATTGCCAGCGGGATTCAGCCGGACTTTTTAGTGGCTCGTGCCGAATTATCGATAGACGACCGCAGGAAAGAAACTTTAGCCTGGACTTGTAACATTCCGACTACAAATATTATTGCCGCGCCGAATGTCGATTCGATTTATCGCGTGCCGTTGAATTTTGATCAGCAAAAATTCACGGACAAAATTCTGGAAAAATTTAAAATGAAGCCGAAGAAGAATGATTTTCGTCAGTGGAAAAATTTGGTGGACAGAATCACTCGCGTAAATGCTGCCAAAAAATCTTTGGATATTGCGGTGGTTGGTAAATATTATGAAACCGGCGCTTATAAACTGGCCGATGTGTATATTTCGGTTGTTGAAGCCATTAAACATTCTTCTTGGGAAAGCGGGGTTAAAGCCAACTTGCACTGGGTTTCTAGCATGGATGTGGAAAAGAAGGGTGCTAAGGCCGTTTTGGGCGAATTTGACGGCATTGTGGTACCGGGAGGTTTTGGTAGCAGGGGAACAGAGGGGATGATCCAAACTATTCAGTATGCCCGTGAAAACAAAGTCCCGTATTTAGGATTGTGTTACGGTATGCAAATGGCCACGATTGAATTTTCGCGTAACGTCGCTGGTTTAAAAGGCGCCAATACCACGGAAGTGGATGACGACGCCCCGCATCCGGTAATTCACATTATGCAGGACCAGGAAAAGAAATTATTGAATCGCGAATATGGCGCAACTATGCGTTTGGGTGCTTGGGACTGCGTAATTACCCGCGGTACGGTAACGGAAAAAGCCTATCTTGATGCCGGCTTAATAAATAAAACCGGTAAAGCCAAAATTAGCGAACGCCATCGCCACCGGTATGAATTTAATAATGCATACCGTGAGCAATTAGAGCAAGCAGGCCTCGTGATTTCCGGTACTACACCGGACGGCAAATTGGTGGAGATTGTTGAGTTAAAAGACCATCCGTATTTTGTGGCCAGCCAATTTCATCCGGAATTTCAATCCCGTCCTTTGTCGCCACATCCGTTGTTCACCGGTTTTATGAAAGCGGTGATAAAATTAAAGAAATAGTATGGAAAGAGAACAGGATCCTAAAATATTGGCTTTGGAAAATTTTAAAGGAAAAGTTAAAGAAGTTTACAGCTTACTTATAAAAATTGTTGAGTTTAGACAGTGCAGTATTTGTTGCTTTAAACGACGAGTACATTGTAAATCCTGTTAAGACTTGGAGAGACAAGGGAAGTGGTGCGGGTAAAAGTCAATTTTTACACGCTTTTATAGGTAGCACAACAGATTGGGGATATAGTCCCGACTTGGATTTACCTGAAGGGTTAATTGAAAAGTTTGTGGATGAAGTTGTTCTTCCCGGTTTAAGAAGCAAGTTGGCAGAGCTGGAAAAAAGAAAAAAGTAAATTGAAAAAACTCCTTCCCGATAAATCAGGAAGGAGTTTTAAATATCGACGAGATGGATTGCGTATGACCCGATGGATTCCGGCTTCCGCCCAAGGCGGATAAACTTAGTCGGAATGGCACAAACTATTTTTTTAGAGAGGTCGCATTCGGTTATTTTGTGGCTGGCACAACGTTAACAATTCTTGTCAATTTCAAATTTCCATGGAATTTTCGTACTTGTTTTTTTTGGAATTTTACAGTTCCGTCGGTTAAGGCATAAAGAGTAGAATCTCCACCGATTTGCACATTTTTGCCCGGGTGGTATTTGGTACCGCGTTGGCGAACCAAAACCTGGCCTTTTTTAGTGGCCTGGTCACCGAAGATTTTTACGCCTAAGCGTTTTGATACTGAATCGCGGCCTAGAGCTGTACTGCCGCCTGCTTTTTTATGAGCCATAAAATTAAATTAAAATTTAAATATCAAAATGGAAAATTATTGCTTTTCAAAAATCACTATTTCTCTGGCGACAACTTGATCCTTGCGGTCGTAAATCGCAGTGCCGCGAGTTGAGAACCTTAAGAATTTCATTTTTTTTGCCAAACTCGGAGAAATAATATCCACTAAATTATATCCTAAAGCCTCTGCAAAGTCAAGACTGGGCAACATTTCATAGGAATCGCGAGTCTTTTTATATGCCGGTATGCACATAACAATTCTAGCTTTAGATGGAAGTATTTTACTAAATTCTTCCAAGCAGGCGCTATGGAGCTTGTTTAAATCGTCAAAATTGGCGGCAATTTCTTCGGGTTTGGGATATTTGCCGTAAATAGGGCCAAGCGTGCCTTCCGTGACCACAGCGTTGATTTTTTGAGCCGACAACAGGCCGGCAACTTTGCGGGCGTCGGCCACTTCCACGTGGTATTTGTTGGGGGCGATCTTATAGCGATTTCTAAACCATTCCAGGTTTTGTTCACTGCCGGTGATGGCTTTTTTGTTGATGTCACTGCCGAGCATTTTATAGCCGAGCAAAATACCTTCTTGGATTATAGTACCAATACCGCAAAAGGGGTCAAGCACGGTGTCGCCGGCTTTGCAACCGGCAAGGTTCAGCATAATTTGAGCAACTTTTGGAGGGATCATTCCCTGTTTTTCATCCCGGACCGGGCGCTGATAATCCCGACGCCCGTAGTCTTCAAAATCTTGTACGGCAAGAGTTTTGGCCGTATAAACTCTGTCTTTACCGGCAAGTAAACAAATTTCCGCGCCTTTTTGTAAAAGCAAATTTTTGGTAACCACAACGGAGGCCAAAGACAGGGAATTAAATTCCGGCAAAACCAGGCGAATACTGGCCCCTGTTTCGGTAAGGCCTTTTTTAATCATCATCCCAATGCGCTTGGGCTCGGAAAAAATACTGTTAAATGAGCTGTGCTCTTGCCGGCCTTGGGAAGTTGGCGGTCTTAGCAGTTCCATATCTAAAAGATAGATGCTAATGCCAAATTGCACCTTGCCCTTATATTCTTTAAAAAATTGTTTTTTTAAAATTCCCGGACGAAAGTAATGTTTTAATGCAAAGTTTACCGATTCCGCTTCGCGCTTTTTTACCATATCCACGACTTCCAGAATTTTAATTAACCCGCCCAATTTTTTTTGTAATTTTTCCGCGTTTAACGGCAATTCGGTTTCAATAACCAAAATTTCCGACGAACTCTCCAATATTTTTACCGGCGCACCGGTAAGACCAATAGAAACATCGGGTTTTTCCAAAACCGCGGCTAATTCCGCAATAGAAAGCGTGAAAACTCTGCCTAAAACAAATGCGTATTGCATAAATATTTTACAAAGTTATTTAAAATAAAAAGTTTAAAATTTAGTTTTGGAACGATTTTCCACCTTTTAATGTCCGCAGAAAGTGATATAATATAAACAAGATGATCTCATATCAAGAAATCAAAGATTGGTTTGAAAAAAAAGAAAATAAGCAACAGTTAGTTGTAGCTGTTTGCTTTGTTTTGGTCTTTATTGTCGGTTTCGGTAGTGGTCGCTATGAGCGAGAATTTCGCAGAGAAAGAATAAAGCCACAAACTAATTATACCACAAACACGGACAAAAAACCAATCGTTCAAGAAACGAAAAATACGAAAAATATTACACAGCAGGGGACAGTAGCGGTGGCGAGCACAACTTCGGGGCAGGTTTGTGTTGTAAAAGGAAATATTTCATCCGCGGGTAAAAAAATATATCATGTCAGTGGCGGCGCATTCTACAAAACAGTTAAGCCCGAGCAATGTTTTGCTTCGGAAGGGGAGGCGGTTGCGGCCGGGTTTGTAAAATCGCAAAGATAATAAATATGTTTAGCTTCTGAAGTTAGGTTGACTTCTTTATCCCCTCATTGTATAGTTTGTTTTAATATGGTCTGCATGAGGGGCAAGGGTGCAGGCCAGGAAAGTTAGGTTTAAGGAGGTTCTAACATCAAATCTCCTTAAGAAGATCTCCTCCCCAAAGGAGTTGACGATCCCTGACTTTCCAGCTTGGCAAAGGAGGACGATTGATTGTTGCAAAAAAGTCGGCTCACCGGCTCCCGCTTTGCAATGATCTGTCGGGATTGATTTGAGGCTCAACCTCAAATCAATCCTCCTCCTTTTGCCGAGTTTTAAGGTATGTGTGGAAGGAGGAACGTGTGGTAAAAACATCATCGCCGACTTCTGATGTTGTTTGCCTGCCTTCTTCCGCCGCGGGATTTTTCCCACGGCGGTTTATTTTTTTAATATATTTTATGAACACCGGAAATTTAAAAGTAAAAAAACTTGTCTATTTAGACCATGCTGCTACCACTCCGATAGATGGGCGGGTACAAAAAGCAATGGCGCCTTTTGCCGGTGTTAAATTCGGTAACCCGTCTTCCTTGCACCACTATGGCAGGGAAGCCAAAGCAGCTTTGGAAAATTCCAGAAACATAATCGCCAAAATTATTGGTGCTAATCCTTCCGAAATAATTTTTACTGCCGGCGGGACTGAAAGCGTGAATTTGGCAATTTTCGGCACAGTAAAGAATTTTAAAAATGTAGGTAAAAAAAGGTACCATTTAATAACTTCCGCCATAGAACATGATTGTGTTTTGAATTCTTTTTCGTACCTGGCAGGGGAGGGGTACCGTACAAGTATTATTGAAGTCGATAAATTTGGATTTATAAATTTAGACAAACTTAAAAATTCGGTACGACCGGAAACGATTTTAATTTCTGTAATGTATGCCAATAATGAAATTGGTACACTCCAGCCTATTGCCGAAATAGGGAAGTGGCTTAAACAGATTAACACGGAGAGATTGCAAAACGGATTAAACCGAATACTTTTTCATTCTGACGCCTGCCAAGCAGCCGGACTTTTGGATATTAATGTACAAAGGTTGGGAGTAGATTTAATCTCTGTTAACGGCAGTAAGATTTATGGTCCCAAGCAGACAGGATTTTTATATATAAAAAGTGGGTGTCAATTGTCGCCGGTTATTTATGGTGGTGGCCAGGAAAAGAATTTAAGATCCGGCACAGAGAACGTCCCCGGCATTGTGGGTTTGGCTAAAGCTTTGGAATTAGCCCAAAGCAACACCGTAAAAGAAAATTCAAGATTACTAAAACTACAAAGCTATTTAACAGGGCAAATAATAAAGCATATTCCTAATGTACTTTTAAATGGTGCTGACAATAATAAATTAAAAGTAAATACATCCGATATAATAAAATTAAGTAAACTTTCCAATAATGTTAACTTTACTTTTTTAAACGTAGAAGGGGAGGCGTTAATGCTTTATTTGGATTCCTACGGCTTTAGCGTTTCAACCTCTAGCGCCTGCAGTACCGGGCATGCCGAGGCATCCCACGTCTTATTAGCCATAGGACGGACCATGGCAGAGGCTAAAAGCAGTATTAGGTTCAGTTTAGGTGAAAGTACCACATTAACCGATATAAATAATTTATTAAAAATATTACCGAAACTAGTTTCAGATTTAAGAAAAGTCAACACGAAATAGAAAATAAAATATATTTATTTTAAACCCCAAGATCAAATGCTTTGGGGTTTAAATATGCTAGGGAAGTACTAAAACGAAATATTAACAATGTCGTACAATGTATGTTATACGACATCCTATGTTTGGAAAGCCCTATGTTTGCCTGTTCTAAGACTTTTGAGAGTTTCCCCTACTTTAAATAAAAAATAAAAAAATATTTTTATAAATCAATTTACATTACAATAGATAAATAATACTAGTTGTATTAAGTATATATTTTTTCTAAACGAATACTTTCTTTTAAATACTATTCGCTAAGTTTAGAAAGTATCAGAATGACCCAATATTGAATTTCACCAGGGGGACTCCCCTATTGGTATTTGTTTAGGAGAAGTGATGGTTAAATAAAAACCGTTGGGTGTGTGCCCAACGGTTTTTATCAATAATTTAATATAAATGTAGGTGCCCGCCTGTTGTTGTTGAATAAGTTTTTGGTGCCGGACAAACTTTAAAATCTGTTGCTTTAAAATTGGCGTACTCGTTTAAAATATTGAGCCCCGCATCCTTAGCCGCTTTACATAGTTTATCTAGTTCCGCTGAATTACGGCCATTGGTTAACCCAACATCTACGCAAGTGCCGTTAAAGTGGCAAGGTGTTGAATGATTAACGGTCGGAGGGAAAGCCTCGTTAATAATAAAATAAGAATAGGATGATTTGACTTGTTGAAGTTTTGTTAAAATAGTCGGACTTAAAAAGGTATTACTACCGGATTTTTGGCTGGCATTGCCGGTTAAATTATAAGGCGCTTTGGTGTAATCAACGCAGCCGGGGCATCCTGTCGTACCGCTAGTACCAATCAAGCTGGTTGATCCACCACCGGAACCTTCAAGGCCTTTGCTGGCTTGCCATTCCTGCCATGCGGAAGTATTTATTTCCACGCTCGGAGGCTGGATGGATTTAAATTGAATTATGTCCGGGTTAATGGCTTTAAGTAATAAGTATCCGGCCATTAAAATTACAATGCTGGTTATGGTGGTGGTAAGAATATTTTTAGCTTTGTCTACGGACTCTTGGTTGCCGTCAGAGGACATATAAATGTAACCGGCAATAACTATAAAGAATACGCCAATAACCGCAGAAAGAATAATCGCAAATTTATATAGTTGGTTAATGCATTTATATAAATCACCGGAGTTGGCATTGTTGGCGGCCGCATAGTCTTGATAACCGCCATCTTTCAATCTTGTAAATGTTCCGGTTGTTAGGTCAGTCTGGTCTTTTTTAACTTCGCTTGGCGCGCAAAGGTAGGTTTCTATTTGTGTGGACACCCCGCTTTTTGAATAATCATATTTTTCTGCTGCAAACACCTGAGCAGGAATGTAGCTGAGCATAAGTTCAACTAAGAGCAAAATATATAAATATTTTTTAAAGCGATTTTTCATAACCTTAAAATAAATTATTAGTTACTGCCTAAAAAATTTAACGGGTTATAAGTATAACCATAAGGCACTTTGTAATCGCCGTAAATTTTGGTGTATGTGCCGGTGCTCACGCCAAAACCCTCGGCATCGTACACGCCAAAGTGAATGTGGTATCCGCGTTCCGGGCCGTAAAGTTTTTTGGTGGTATTACCGGTATTGCCTTCGTAGCCGATAACATCTCCCTGTTTAACTTGCTGGCCGGGAGAAACTTTAAAACTCCTAAAGTGACCGTAAAGGGTAATTATTTGACTGGTGCCGTTTTTAGTGCTGATGTTATGTTTTATCGCGACCCAGTTGCCGTAGGACGCATCGCTCTTGTCTGTGTAAATAACTTCGCCATCAGCCGCGGCATAAATGGGCTGTCCGGCAGGCGCCGCAATGTCTATGCCATTATGAAAATTGTAGCCTAAAGCAGTAAACCCGGTATTACCGTAGTTTTGTGTCTTTATGCCATCCATTGGCCAGGCTAAAACCCCTTTGGCGGCCGGAATAGATTTGTTGCCCAGTTTTGCGCGAATTTTTGCGTCCAAGTCCTGAATTTCTTTTTGTAAATTTACTTCATCTTCTTTACTGGATGCTAACAATTTTTGAAAGTTTTTTTCCAGGCCTTTGGTTTGGTTAAGTAGGGATTGTTTTTGGCCCCGGACGGCAGTCAGTGAATTTTCGGTAATTTCCAGTTGATTTTTTAATTCTTCTAATTGCTTCACCTGGATTTTCAAGTCCCGTTTTTGACCTTCCAGTTTGGCTTTAAGGTCTTTAATTTTTTGCACCAGTTGGTAAACTTTGTCCTGTAATTTTTGAGTGAATTGAAATTGATCCAAAAAATCTGACAGGTTATCACTGCCAAGAGTGGTTTTTAGAGCGTATTGGTCATCGTATTGTTTGAGTTCAACAATGAGTTGTTCCAAGACTTTTTTATTGTCGACAATTTCTTTAAGTTTTTTTGCAATGAGCTCTTCTAATTGAGCTATTTGTAAATTAGCATCACTAATTTGCGTTTCTTTTCCCTGAATTTGTAATTCTGTAGAAATTATTTGCTTGTCATAAATAAAGATTTCATTTTTCAGAGTGCTGGATTTGTTTTGGGTTGTGGCAATTTGTTGTTGATAACTTTTGATTTGTTGGTTAATTTGCTGAAGTTTTTTTTCATTAGCGGTTTTTGCCGCGGCTAAGTCTTCCGCGGTTTGCTCAGCAAAAGAATTGGGCGCCACAAAAGTAAAAATAAGGCTAAAGATAAGCCCAAATATAAATTTTCTTTTTGTTTTGGTCTCTAATAGCTTGTTCATTGCCTACATTATACCAAAAATTCATCATTTTGGCTAATTTTTGGAAGTGGCAATTTAAGATGACCGCCATTCTCTCAAAGCCTTGAATTACGAAATTACTTATTTAAATTCTGTAGTTTGCCGATTTATCGGCCATTTTGCCGCGAAGCCTGATAAATCAGGCAACTACATTATTAAGATTTTCGGAGTTTCGTAATTTAAGGCTCAAAGGAGAATAACGGTCATCTTAAATATATCAGGAAATTCAATTTAGCAACTGGACGGCTTTTTCTAACCTGGCTAAAATTTCAGTTTTACCGTAACCCAAAAATAAAATTGCAGTTACATCAAAGGGTCCCGGACTTTTTTCCATGCCGGTTAAGGCAACACGCAACGGCCAAAGCACTGAACCATTGTCAAATTGTTTTTCGACAATAAAATTTTTCACTGCAGTTTCTATTTCCGCGCGGGTGAATTTTTCATCCGGCAAATTTGCTAAGAAATCTTTTAGCTCCAAAAGTTTATTCTTGGCGTCTTCCGCGGTGCTCTTTTTCCATACCAAAAGCGCCGGGGCATAGTTGGGGGTGGTGAAGTAATGCTTTGTACCCTCCCCTATCTCACTAAGTTTTTTTAAACGCTCTTTTTCCAAATTGATTATGGCAGAAATGAACTCTGGTTTAAACTGAGTAATGTCCACCCCGGCAGTTTGCCAATATGGTTTTAAAAGTTTGGTAAGTTCTCCAGTGGATTTATTTTTAATATAGAGGGCGTTTATCCAGTCCAGTTTATTAATGTCAAAAATGGCGCCGGATTTGTTAATTTTTGCCAAATCGAATTGTTCTACCAATTCATTTAGGGAAAAAATTTCCTGCTCGGTTTTCGGGTTCCAGCCTAAAAAGGCCACAAAATTAATGAGTGCTTCTTTTAAATACCCTTTGGTCAAAAAATCTTCCACGGCAACGTCGCCTTGGCGTTTGGAGAGTTTGGACTTGTCCGGATTTAAAATTAACGGAATATGTGCGAACTGGGTCGGTTGCCAGCCTAAGGCCTGATAAATTAAAATATGTTTCGGAGTAGAAGGAATCCATTCGTCCCCGCGAATCACGTGAGAAATTTGCATATAGTGGTCATCAACCACCACAGCCAAATGGTAGGTGGGAAAGCCGTCGGATTTTACAATGACCTGGTCGTCAAGTAATTTATGCTCGTATGTAATATCGCCATAAATTAAATCGTGAATTACCGTACGTCCTTCGTCCGGCATGGCAAAACGGATTACCGGATTTTTTCCTTGGGCCTTAATTTCCGTTAATTTTAATTTGATTTCATCCTCAAATAAATTTCTGCAGTGTCTGTCATACATCGGCGGTTTTTTTAAAGCCGTTTGTTCTTTGCGCAATTCATCTAGGCGTTGTTCGGAGCAAAAACAGTAGTAAGCTTTTTTATTCTCAACGAGTTCTTGAGCATGCTTGCGGTATGTATCCAGACGCTGTGATTGTAAGTACGGACCGAATTCCCCGCGTTCTTTTAACTCCCCTTCCGGAGTTAAATAGAACCCTTCATCAAAAATAATTCCCATCTCCCCCATTACTTTTAGCAAATTTTCTACTGCGCCTTCCACTTTGCGGTTTTGGTCGGTGTCTTCAATTCTTAAAACTAACGAGCCGTTATTTTTTTTGGTAAACAAAAAAGAAAACAGTGCAGTGCGTAAACTGCCAATGTGTACGAAACCGGTTGGGCTGGGGGCAAAGCGGGTGCGAAACATATATTAGATTTAAGATTTAAGATTTAAGAATCAGAGCCTTTAAATTATACCTTTTTCCTGCATTTCTTTCAAATCTTGCTGTGCAATTTCAGCTACAGGTTTGCGGTGTTCGTGTACTTCTTCTGACAATTTTGCCAAAGGGACCCATTTATAATTTACAAACTCTATGTTGTCAACCTTAACAGCATTATCCGGCCCAAAGTATCGCAGGTAAGCAATTGATTGTTTCTGGCCTTTAAATTTGCTTTGATTCATCAGCAAAGGCCTATCCACATTGGGATACAAATATGAATATTTTTTTTCAGATATTTTTAGAATTTTTAAATCGGCAATGCCTAATTCCTCTCGGCATTCTCTAATTGCTGTTTGGCTGATGTCTTCGCCGGCATCCATCCCGCCTTGGGAGAACTGCCAATAGTCAAGCATGTCTTTTTTTTGAAATCCTAATTTTTTGTCATCCGGGGTGTCGGGATTTCGCTTACAAATTAAAATTTTATTTTCCCTGTTTAATATTATACTTACTACATTCGGCCTGAAAGAATAGGACATAAAAATTTTATATCTCATAAGCGCGGTAATTAAACCAAAAGTGGCGTTGAAAATCCGTCTTGCACGAAATGGTTGGGTGACCAGGCGCCAGAGCCATTCCAGGCCGGCGTAGCGCATAAATTTGGGCGGAACTGCACGTTTTCCTGCAATATAGTCAAAAGTACCGCCTAGTCCAATTTGCAGTTTGGCGTTGAGTTTTTGCATGCTGGCGCTTATCCAGAGTTCTTGTTTAATGGCCTCTAGGCCGACAAAAAGCATGTCAGGCGAGGCTTTATTTATTTGGTCGTATAAATCAGGATTATCGGCTTTTTTTGAGCTGTAACCGACAATTTTTAATTTGGGGAATTTTGCAGATATTTTTTCGGCGGTGAGTTTAGGAACATCGTCCAGCCCGCCAAAGAAAAAAACCGATTGGTTATTTTGCTCGGCTAGGGCGCATAAATCCCAAATTAAATCCGCGCCGACAATTTTTTCCGGCAAGGCGGATTTAATCCATTGCGGATAAAAAAGAATGGCTGCCAAGCTATATTTTAATTGCCAGGCAGATTGTAAAATTTTGCCCCAGAAGCTTTTGGCGGTAAGCGGAATTTCCAAATATTTTTTTGCCCAAAAAATGCCGATGCCGTCGGCTACGGAAAAATCCGCCCGATTTAAAATTTCCATTAACTTTTTGTCTTTCAAAGCGTGATACAAAAATTCCGAGTACGGTGTGATTACCCAAGTTTTTTGGTTTGCCAAAAGACGAGTTCTTGTTTCGGCAAGAAATTCTTGTTTGGTGATGCTATCTATGTTTAAATTTGCTACTGTAACTTTTTTCATAAATCCATTGTATTTTCTTGAATTCAGGAATTTAGTGCACCAGTTAGTTGTTTAAGTTCTGTCTCCAGAGCTTTGTTGAGAGTTAAATATCCGAGTTTCTTCCGCGGCCGGTTGTTCAGCTTTTCTTGGATATGATAGATGTCTTCATCGGTAAT
>JBBRWU010000011.1:0-17273 GCA_038249015.1 Candidatus Doudnaibacteriota bacterium
GCTTCTGCTGAAAGCTTTAACGCCAAACTTAAAGGCTTTAGAGCCTTGGTTCGGGGAGTCCGCGATATCAAATTCTTCCTGTTTAGAGTTGGGAAGTTATATGGTTAGAACCGGTTACTCCAGACATATTGCGTATGATCCCATGTTCCTCCTTGGTCAACCTTGAGTTGACCGGTTTCAAGTTGTTGTGTTTGTGGTTTGCCTTCGCTCATTTCAAGCGAAAGCGAGTAGTTCGGTGGGAAAACAATCACCTTGGGGTGAGTCATTCCGAACGGAAGTCTTTCATGGGCTGGTTTGTATCCCATGGTGGAAAGCTTACTGGGTTTCCCTTTTTTGGTCAATAGTAAAATCAGGGTACAACTTTTATAAAAGTTGTACCCTGATTAAAATAAATAATTTAGTTTAGCTCGAAATGTGTTAAGTGTTTAAAGTTTTCCATCCGTTTTTGAATATCTTCATCTCGCAAATTTTGCAACCGCACAGTGGTTAAGTTCTCCACACAAAATGAAGCCATGACTGAACCGGCCACGCAGGCCTGCTTAAGGCTGGCTTGGGAAATGTCATCAGTTTTTGCCAGGTAGCCCATAAATCCGCCGGCAAAACTGTCGCCGGCTCCGGTGGGGTCAGCCACATCTTCCAACGGATAGCCTGGCAGGTTGAAAATCGATTCCCCGTTGAACATAAGTAATCCGTACTCCCCGCGTTTAATAATCAGCGTGGGAGGAGGTGTCCCCTCTGTGGCAGAGGGGACACCTCTGCCAAAACCGGTTTTCATCATCCCTAAAATTATTTTAGCCGCCTTAATTAAGTTATGTTCTTTGCTGAGCTCACGCGCTTCCGAATCGTTGATAATTAAAATATCTATTTGCGCTAAGACTTTTTTTAAATCATCCAGCGCTTTTTCTATCCAAAAATTCATTGTATCCAAGCCAACCAGTTTAGGAGAAGTAATTTGACTTAAAACTTCCAACTGTAAGGACGGGTGGATGTTGCCTAAAAAAATATACTCGGATTTTTTGTGGTCTTCGGTTAGTTCCGGCTTAAAGTTTTCAAACACGCCAAGCTCGGTAAATAGTGTGGTTCGGCTATTCATATCAAAACTGTACTGCCCGCCCCAGGCAAAAGTTTTGCCTGCAGTTTTTTGTAAGCCCGTTAAGTCAATATTTTTTTCCGCCAGGATTTTTTCGTCTTCCGGTTTAAAGTCTTCTCCCACTACCGCCACAATACTCGGCCTGCTAAAGTAGGATGCAGACAAAGAAAAGTACGAAGCGCTCCCGCCTAAGGCTTTATCGGCCGAACCAAAAGGGGTTTTAATGCTATCGTAAGCAACACTACCTATTGTAAGAAGACTCATTATAGTTGTGATTATAGTAAATTAAAGTATAATAATTATACAGTAGGTAAATTAATAATCAAATTATGCCACATAGAGACAAATTAAGAATGGTTATGGACCGTTCCCCGGAATCCGGAAATTTGCAGAAAATGGAAATTGACCCAACCGGAATATATGAACTTTCAAGCGGAGAAAAGATTTTTGTTAACGGAATTCTTGATCATAGTCCCGGTAATGTAGATGTACTTAAGGAGGGTAATGTAGCAATTTTTACAAGAGATCAGGCTATTTTAGCACAAGCCAATGCATTTTTAAAAATAAAAACAATTTGCTCAAGATTTTATTTAATGAGACAAGCTGGAGACTTGGATAAAACAGTTTATGAAAAACAGAATAGACAGACTGTTTTAGTATTTGAGGAGTTAACTTTTGAGAACGGAAAGTTTGCAAAAACCGGCAAAAATTTTAAATTTGTCCCGAGATAATTTATGCAAAAAAATCTAATTTGGAAAAAGTTTTCAAGTCAAATAATTTATCAAGACCCATGGGTCAAATTGCGAGTCGACCAAGTGGTGAAGCCAGACGGCAAAATTGGTCCTTATGCTTTTTTAGAGCCCCACGGACCCGGTGTTATGATTATTCCTGTTACTGAAAACGGCGAGGTTCATTTAATTAGGCAATTTCGTTACCCCACACAAATGATGTCTTGGGAATTTCCCGGCGGAGGTTCGGAAGGCAAAAATTTACTTGCTGCGGCGAAACGGGAATTGTGGGAAGAGACAGGGTTTAAGGCGAAAAAATGGAAAAAATTAGGAGCTTTACAAAGTTTTACCGGTGTAAGTGATGATATTTTCCACGTATATTTGACAAAAGGTTTAACCCAAACCAACGCAAATAAAAAGCACGAAGACGGAATTTTGGAAGTGAAAAAATTTAGTTTGCAAAAAGTTAAGGCAATGGTGGAGGCAGGCAAAATTACCGATTCCCAAACAATCTCAGCGTTATTTTTAATGCAATTATTATGAATGAAAAAAATTCAGATTTTGTGAATGGTCCAATCAGAGCGGATTTGCCTCCCTTGCCCGCTAAAAGAGATTACGTAATGGGGCCAGCTGGACTAGATAGGTGTGATTATAAAAGTTTGATGAAAACTGTTGATTTATTGGAAGTCCAAGATGGAGATATTTTAACATTAATTAGCGGAGAAAAATGCCTAGTATTGTATGGTTTGGGTGGTTATTTTTTTCAAGTAAAATATTTGGATGGCAAAAAAAAGGGCCAAGAAAAAATATTAAACACAGAAATGCAGGTAGTAACAATTACAAAAGACGACAGGATAATGGATGATCAGCCGGTTTATTTTGAAAAGTCTGAGCCGCCTAAACCTCAGGAGCATTAATTTTTAGTAAAAAAGAAGATATTCATTCCTCTTCTTTTTTGTTATCCCAAGCTTTTTCTTAGCAGAGCGGATTTTTCAATCAGAGCCGTAATTCCCCGGCCGGATTTTAGATTTTGGTGAATTTTGGCGGAAATTAGTTGGTGTTCCTGTTCGTTTAAATATTTAGCGCACAACGGCTCGCCGAGATATTTTTCTATTTCTATTACATCTTGTAGAATTTTTTTCCAGGCTGGAGATTTTTTTGCCAAAGCCTCCAGGCCGAGTTTGTACAAAAATTTTCCCGCAAAATATAAATCGTGCTTTAAATTTACATAATGTTTTTCTACCAAGGGCAGAGTGCCGTCTTTTTTGGCTATGGCCAAGCCCCGGCCGGTGCCGATTAATTCCGGCGGAACACCAAGCGAATATAATGCCGCAGTATAACTTATGGCCCGGGGCAGTTTTACTTTGCCTATCCCGCGGGAATAGCCGAAAAGCCCGACGTGCTGGACGCGCTCGCGTCGTTTTGGCATAAAAAAAGCCACGCGGTTGATCAGTGGGGCAATGCCGGGAATAACATTTTGGTATTCACGCTCAAAGTTTTTAATGGTGGTGATGAGTTTTTTTTCTTCTGTTTTATCAATCGAAATTATTTTTCCTTTTGGCAGTTCCCGCTCCAGCTTGGCAATGGCTTTTATAACCATTTTTTTGGGGAAATCATATCGAAAGGCACTTTGGATAATTGCCGTACGCACGCCCGGATACTCTTTTATAAAGCGCTCCGGTTTTTGCGGGTTAATTCCGCCTCTAAAAGGCAGGGTGCCTACGCCAATTATCGGAAATAAAGGCAAATTATGTTTGGTTTCAAATTTTTTATATCTGGAAAAAGCCACTTTTATGCTTAAAATAGTTGCCACAACACCGGAATTTAATGCCGGGTCAGAACGCGCCACGTAAGGCCTTAAATAAGTCGGACGACCGCCAAATTTTTTATGGTAGAGCGTTAAATATTTTTCCAGAATTTTGTCGGAATTGATAATTATATCCACGCTTTCAAACAGCGGGATAATTTCCAAAAACATATCGCATCCGCTGCCCATTCTATTTAACGGGTGCCTTAAGCAGGCAATTTCTTTAAAAGCTTCCTGAATACTTACCATTTCTTCCGCTGTTTCAGTCATGGGCAAAATTACCTCAAAGAGCGGGGGAGAATATAGACCGACTTGTTTGGCTAGTCCGGCAGCCGAGGCAATGCCCATAAGCGCGCGCGCGACTCTAAATTCGGTTTGCACTTTGGGGTTGGGTAAGCGAAAAGTTAAAAACTTTTCCCGGCCAAGCGGAAATTTTTTAAAGTATTCATAATAGGCGCCGAGCAATCTTTCCAATACAGATTCGTCTACCAGTTTGCCTTCCCAATCCCACTTATATTCAGAAATGCCCAATTCGGAAAAATTTAAAAACGATTCCTTGGCTTCTTCCACCGCGGGGATAAAAGCCTGTTTGTACCAATAGGGCCGGCTGGCGTGGTCCGGGTGCTGGGTGGCCATAGTGGCCGGAATTTTTCTAAATAGTTTTTTCATTATAATCTCCCTCTGCTTTTGGGAGAGGGATGGGGTGAGGGTGGATGATAAGTGTAGAGATTCCACCGCCTTTAATTTTTTTGCATACAATGTTATTATATAGTATATTTGACAAATTTGAAATTAGAGAACATGCGGGATTAGTACAATGGTAGTATGAGACCTTCCCAAGGTTTAGACACGGGTCCGATTCCCGTATCCCGCTCCAAAAATTTATGATAATTACTCTTTGTGGCAGTATTGCCTTTATAGATGAAATGTACAGGCTAAAAATCGACCTGGAAGTTTTGGGGCATAAAGTTTTGCTTCCGCCAAATGAAGTGCCGGGGGAAACGGGGGAGTTAATTCCAGCGAGTGTTTATTACAGCCAAAAAAAAGCTTTGCAAAAACAAGATGATGCCTGGATTTGGCAAGGTCATACCCAAAGAATTATTGACCACTTTGATAAAGTTTCCAAAGCGGATGCCGTGCTGGTGGCTAATTACGATAAAAACAACATTGCCAACTACATCGGCCCGAACACTTTAATTGAAATGGGCTTGGCTTTTTATTTGAAAAAGAAAATTTATCTTTTAAATCCCATTCCGGACATTGCCTGGAAAGAAGAGGTTGTGGGTTTAAAGCCGGTCGTTATCTTCGGACAACTCAGCAACATCAACCCTAACTCTAATATCAACATCAAATAAAGCATAACCATAAATAACGGCCGTTATTTATGGATGATTGTGAAAAGCAGATTATTTTGTTATATTTAAGGCAAAGATAACAGTAAAATTTTATGATAAAAGCAATTTTGTCTGATTTTTCGGAAACAATTTTATTTCCAAAGGATGTAAAACATCATCATAATTTAAACGGCTTGCACCGCAGTCTTTTAGCAGAGTTCGGAAATTATAATGCGTGGGATTATTTTGTAATCAACCAAGAATTGTTGAATTTTTTTAAAGAATTAAAGCAAACCCACTTATTATATTTGTTTACGTCGGATGCGGTTCAAAACCAGTCCCAAATTAAAACCAAATTGTTGGAAGTATTTATAGAAATTATTTCCGCCAAGGAAATCGGTATAAATAAACAAGTACCCGAAGCTTATTTATACATCGCAAAGAAAATAGGTTTAAAGCCATCTGAGATATTGTTTATTGATGACAGATTTGCAAATCTAATTCCTGCCAAGCAGGCAGGGTTTGAAATTTTACAATATACTGACAACAATACTTTGATTAAAGATATAAAAGCTTTTATCGTATAAAATTTGTGAAAATCGTAGTTATTTAGTATAATTAAGGCATTAAAAGCCTTAATTATTTTATGTCTGAAATCAAAAAATTCTCTGGTCAACCTCTCTCCCGTCAGCCCGAGGCTGACGGGACTCTCTCCTCGCCAGGAGAGAGTAAAAAGGTGAGCCTTCAGCTCTCTTTGGAACCATATAAAGGCACGCGAGATTTTTATCCGCGGGATCAGTTTATCCAAAATTATATTTTTGGCGTGTGGCGAAAAGTTGCCGAAAGTTTTGGTTATTTGGAATATGACGCATCTATTTTAGAAGAAACTGACCTCTACCGCGCCAAAAGTGGGGAAGAAATTATCAGCGAGCAAACCTATTCTTTTACCGACCGTGGCGGGCGAGATGTTACTATTCGTCCGGAAATGACGCCGACGGTAGCCAGAATGGTGGCGCGAAAACGTAAAGAGTTAACCTTTCCCTTACGCTGGTTTTCCATGCCAAACTTGTTTCGCTATGAACGCCCTCAGAGAGGTCGCTTGCGCGAGCACTGGCAGTTAAATGTGGATATGTTTGGCGTAGACGGCGTTGAGGCCGATGTGGAAGTTATTGCCGTGGCTCACGGGATTATGAAAACTTTTGGCGCCAGCAATGAATCTTTTGAAATTCGCATTAACGACCGCAGGTTGTTGAATTTTTTATTGCATGAACATTTGCAGTTAACCGATGAGCAGGCGCGTAAAATTTCCAAACTCATAGACAAAATGAAGAAAATGAAGGCCGGCGAATTCTTAAAAGAAGCCGGAGAAGTAATCGGCGAAAAAGCGGTTGCCTTAGAGACCGTATTATATATAAAAAGTTTGGAAGAATTGGGAGAAGCGGTACCAAAGTCCAAAGGCGCGCACGAATTGCAGGCGGTATTTAAAAATTTGGAAAGTTTGGGAATTAAAAATTTTATTTACGACCCCAGCGTTGTTCGTGGGTTTGATTATTACACCGGCGTGGTTTTTGAAGTTTACGATTTAAGCCCAGTGAATAATCGTTCGGTATTTGGTGGGGGAAGGTACAACGATTTGGTCAGTATCTTCGGCGTGGAAAAAGTTTCCGGTTGCGGGTTTGGCGCGGGAGATGTTACTATGCGCGACTTTTTGGAAACCCACAGTCTGTTGCCGGAATATCATCCGCCGGTGCAATTATACATTTGTCATTTTGAAAACTATTTGGAAGCGGCCAATATTTTGGCTTCCGAATTAAGAAGTCAGGGATTTAACGTGGTTGTGGATTTAACGAGCAGAAAAGTATCAGCTCAAGTCAAATCTGCCGACCGTGAGCAAGTTCCTTATGTGCTTGTGGTAGGGGAAGAAGAAGTCAAAACCGGAAAATATAAAGTGAAAAATTTAAAAGATTCCAAAGAAGAAATAACAGACAAAAAAGATTTGGCTAATTTTATCAAAAACTCAAAATAAAACAAAACTTTGATACTACGTAGTATCAAAGTTTTGTTAAAATAATTTTTATGGGTACCGTAACGCCAATTGACGATTACAAAAAAAAGGAAAAGAAGGAAGAAAGGAAAAAAGTTTTAAATCCTACAAACAGGCATTTGCCCGGATCTTCTTTTTTTGAGCAGAACGACGCGGAGCGTAACAGATCCATAGGGTACGACGTAAAACTTGACCAAGATGTGGCCAAAGGGGCGCTGAATATTTTAATTGAAAGGCCGGACGTTTCGGAAATTAACCAGCAGGGGACTAACAACCAAAAACAAGTTTTGCGGCAAATTCAAAAAGATTTGGAAGCAGGCCGTTATTTTGCAGCTGTGGGAAGAATCATCCGCGAAGACATTCAGTTAACCAACCGGACTTTGTGGAGTTTTTTGCGTTTAAACCGGGCTTATCAGGGGCAAAGGACTGGTACCACGGACGTAATGGAAATGCCGGAAGTTAGAAATGATTTCAGCAAAGAGGAAATAAAAGCGGAATTAATGTCAACTTTTAAAGGGCCGGAAAAAAACAAGCCGGCGGTGGAAATGGCTCTATTGACCGTAGCTAATGGTAAAAGCGGGACTACGGAAGTCGGTTTGGATGATTTGGAATTGGCGCATCAACTGGTTAGAAATGTCCTTAAGGCTGAGCTCAAAAATAAATACGAAGATATTTTTAGCCTGGAAGGTAATCAACACGGCTTAAGCGGAATGGAAATGCCCGGGGTAAAGGATATGAGTCCTTTGCAGGGCTCTTTTTCCAATAATGAAAAAATTAATAAGTACTTAAGGTTGTATGAAGTTTTAACCATAGAGCTGTTTGATAAGCAGAAGCACACGGAAGAAAAAAATATTACATTAAAATTTGAAAAAGCAGCAGCGGTCGGCTTGTTGGACAAGCTGTCCAGTTTGCCCGGAATTGCAGTTAGTCAAGAGATGCGGGAGCAGTTTAAAAATAAAATTTCCCAAATGCAGGGCGTGGTGCAGTTAAAATTTTTTGAACTGAAAATTTTGGATTTAATCAATGGAATTAACCAAGGGGAAAAAAATAAGGACGAAGCCGACGCGGAGATTTTAAGGTGGCTGGACCCAAGTGTGAAATTTTCACCCGAAGAATTGCGTAAAGATTTAGCGGAAAGAAAACTTTTGAATAAAAGTGAAGATAACAAGCAAATTGAAAATTTAAGAAAAGGCAATGTGGTAACCATGCCAATTCACAAACCGGTAAAACCGTTAGAAAAGGCCGCTTAAATTTATGGACGAAACAAATATAGTTTTACAAGTAGGAGTGAAAATCCTCCTTAAAAATTCCGACGGTAAATATCTTTTAGTGCGTCGGAACCCCAAAAAATATCCGGAAGTCGGCTCCAAGTGGGACTTGCCCGGCGGGCGCATAAATGCGGGCACGACGCTTTTGGAAAATCTTAAGCGCGAAATAAAAGAAGAAGTGGGTTTGGATTATACCGGGGAACCAAAATTGGTAGCTGCGCAGGATATTTTAAAGTCCGTAGACAGGCATGTGGTACGCTTAACGTTTTTAGGGGAAATAGAAGGGGAACCGAAAATAGACGAAGACCATTTGGAAGCCGGGTGGTTTAGCAAAAAAGAAATTATGGATATCGAGCCCAATTTATTGGACGGTTACTTTCACGCTTTAATTGTTGATAAAGTTATAGAATTGTGAATATTGAAAAATTATTTTGTGACATTTCTTTGATACTACGTAGTATCAAAGAAATGTATAAATTTTAAATGCCCCAAAAATTATTAAGTTGTAGTATTTTACATTTTTACGCATATGCGTAAAAATGTAAAATACTTATAAAAAATGGAAAAATTAATTTTTGCCCATAGAGGCGCCGGTAAAATAGAGCACGAAAATACTTTAAAAGCTTTTCAAAAAGCTCTGGATTTAGGAGTTGACGGTATTGAGCTGGACTTACAAAAAACGGCAGATGGTCGTTTGGCGGTATTCCACGATGAGCAAATTGCCAGCAAAAAAATTAGTCAACTGTCTTTGGAAGAAATAAATAGCCAAGCTTTAAAGTTAAATTTTAGAGTACCGGAATTAGCTGATGCTTTAAATTTAATCGCCGGCAAGGCAAAGTTGCAAATTGTAATAAAAGAACAAGGCTATGAACAAGATGTTGTAGCATCAGCGCTAAAGGTTTTATTGCCGGAAGATTTTACAATTATTTCTTTTCATGCCAAATCGTTGCAAATTATAAAAAAGTTTTTTCCTCATGTGAAGACAGGGCTAATTATTGGTACAAAACATGGTCGCATTACCCAAATTTTGCTATTTGCTTTAAATAGAAATAAATACTTAACTTTTACAGATATGTTTTCCATAAATTGGAAATTGTGGTTAGCCGGTTTTGTAAAACTAATCCCCAGTAACTATCCGTTAAGTGTTTGGACCGCAGATGGGACGGCGCTAATAAAAAGCCTGCTCTCTGACGACGCGGTTAGCGGAATTGTTTCTAATTATCCCGATCGAGCTTTATTATTAAAAAAAGAATATGAGCAAAAATAGTTTATTTTTTAGTTTCTTTTTAGTCATGATGGTGGCTATTATTGTGGTAATTTTTACCTATCAAAAATCGGTCGATCCTTACGCAAGAATTGCAGACTTTGAAAGTTGTAGTAAGGCCGGTGGAAGTATTATGGAGAGTTACCCCAGGCAATGTATTTTGAAGAATGGGTTATCTTTTCCGGAGCGAGTTGTTGAGACGGAATGCCGAACAAAAAACGATTGCCCAACCGATCAAACCTGTATAAATTTTAAATGCACAAAATAATTATGAATGAACAAGAAATAACCGAGCAATTAGTAAAAGAAGGTTTTGGCGAAGTTTCCGTTTATGAAGACGGCCCGGGTTTTGAATATGCAGTTCACACTCATGAAAAACTTACCGCTCATGTTATTTTAGCCGGTAGCATGAAGCTGGTTGATGTTAAAGGAGTAAAAGAGTTGGTGGTAGGTGAGCGTTTTGATATTCCGTCCGGAACCGTCCATTCGGCAAAAATGGGTTCGGAGGGGTGTAAGTATTTAATTGCAGAGAAATAATTTGGTGAGTGTAATTTATGAAAAAAGTCATTGGGGTAACAATTATTATTGGACTAGTCGGGCTGTTGTGGTATCAGCGACTTTATTTTGCCGATTTGTTAAATAAAAATTTTCCTCAGTTAGAGACAGAAATACGAAACAATTCCGCTATCAATAAACTGGAAAAATCTGTCGGGCAAATAATTGCCCCGCCGCCATTGGTTAGTTCACGCCAAAGTGCCTCCGCTCAATTAACCGTTTCCGGGGTCATTAATAAAACCAATATTCAAAGGCAAGAGAATGGCAATTTGTCGGCTTTAAAACCAAATACACAGCTAAGTTTTGCGGCAAAAGCCAAGCTGGATGATATGTTTAAGCAACAGTATTTTGAACATACCTCACCTCAGGGCAAAGGTCCGGCAGATTTGGCTAAAGCGGCCGGCTATGAATATATTGCCGTGGGGGAAAATTTAGCTTTAGGAAATTTTGACAATGATCAAGTCCTGGTACAGGACTGGATGGATAGCCCGGGCCACAGAGCCAATATATTAAATACCCAATACGAAGAAATCGGCGTGGCTGTGGGCAAAGGAGAGTATCAAGGCAAAATGGTTTGGCTGGCGGTGCAGGAATTCGGTCGGCCGGCCTCCAGTTGTCCAAAAGTAGACGGCAATTTGAAAACCGAAATAGCAAACATGCAAGCGGAAATCAATTTGCTTGAACCTCAATTAACCGCACTAAAAAATTATTTGGATTCCATAAAGCCTCAAACTCAAGCCGAGGCGGATGCTTATAATAAAAAAGTCGGGGATTATAACAACTTGGTGAAAATTTATAATAATAAAGTTGATAGTTTGAAATTGTCTACGGAAAGATACAATGCTCAGGTTCGGGTTTATAACACTTGTCTAGACTAAACCGGTAAGTCCTAGTATAATAAATAATACAGACAAGTAAATAATAGGGAGAAAATATATGGGTTTCATGGATAAGCTAAAAGATATAAATGAGATGCGCAAGCAGGCCAAAGTAATGGAAGGGATGCTGGCTACGGAAACCGTTTCGGGGAAGTCTTCGGGCGGAAAAATTGTATTAACTATAGACGGCAACCAAAATATTAAAAGTGTGGAGGTTGCACCGGAAATAGCCGGAGACAAAGCGGAAATTGCCCGCCATATTCGCGGGGCGCTGGAAGATTTATTCAAGCAACATAAGAAAATGTTGCAAAGCAAATTTGGCAGTATGATGCAGTAGGTAAAAAATAAATCCTAAATAGTTTCTGTCGAAAAAGTCATTCGGGCTGCAAGTTAAAAATTTTTGCCAAAATGCCAGAAAAATTTTTCCGCTTAGCTTCCAGCTAAACATCAAAATTTGTTCCGCCATTTTGTCTAAAAATTTTTAACTCTCGTCTTCAAAGCACTTTTCCGACAGAAACTAAATATAAAGTTTTAAATTCTAAACAATATCAAAATTCAAATAATAGATTTTCAGTTTTGATATTTGGATTTGTTTAGGGTTTAAAAATTAGAATTTAAAAATAAATGTTAAAAAAAAGTTTAATAAATTTTTTTATAACCTTGTTGTTGGTTATTCCAAGCCATGCTTTTGCGTTGTCTATGCCGCAAACCGGCAGTGAGTTGGCAAATATGTTTGGAATTAGCGCGGAAGCCTATATTGTAGTAAACACGGAAACCGGAATGACTTTGGCGGCAAAAAATGAAAACTTGCCCCGCGTTCCGGCATCTTTAACTAAGTTAATGACTGCTTTGGTTGTTTTGGATACCAAACCTAAACTTAACAAAGTTGTTAGTATTACTTCGGCCGATCAAACTGTAGGTGCATGTGCCAGTGGCGGGGCCTGTATTAAAGCCAAGGCCGGAGTAAAATTTACCGTGGACGGTTTATTTCACGCAGCTCTAATTCCTTCGGCTAATAATGCGACCAATGCGCTGGCCAGAAGCACCGGGCTTACGCCTGAAAAATTTGTAGAACGCATGAATGAAAAAGCTCAAAAATTGGGAGCGTTAAATACTAAATTTGTTGAGCCGACCGGTATAGATCCAAATAATATTTCCACCGCGGCCGATTACGCAAAAATTGTAGCTATTGTTTTTGAAAATAGTTATTTAAGAAAGCTTGCCGGTTTGGAAAAATATACTTTGCGTTCAACGAACAATTCTAAATACACGCAAGCTATAAAAAATACCAATAAGTTGCTCGGGGATAAGGAAATTAAAATTTTAGGTGCCAAAACCGGATATTTAAATGAGTCTAATTATAATTTTGCGGCAATGGTTCAATATAAAAAAAGTCCAAAATTGGCCATTATAGTCTTGGGTGAAAAGCATTTGTATTCCGCTTTTGCTGAAACTAAGCTCTTAGCCAGTTTGGCGGACACTGCCCAAATGTTGGCGTTAATGAACAATGGTTCTTTGGTGTTGGGCGCATCTGTACAATAGTGTGTAATTGATTTTTAAATAATTAAAAATATTAAATATGAAGAAGATAATTACAGTTGCAATTATAGTAATATTGGTTCTGGGCTTCGGTTATTTTTTATTTAAAATTTCCCCCGAGCAAGAGCAAACCCAAAGCCAAGCCGGACAGGATTTTGATTTATCGAGCGCCAAAAAATTAACCGAACCTTCTGCAACTAATTCGGAGGATAGAGTGTATGGTAATTCGGCGACGAAGAATACTTTATTGGCATATGAAGATTACCAGTGCCCGTCTTGCGCGCTAACCGCGGATACTTTAAAACAATTAAGTAAAGATTTGCCGGATACTAAATTTGTTTTCCGTTACTTTCCGCTTTACCAAATCCATAAAAATGCCGTGTCATCCTCTTATGCAGCCGAGTCTGCCGGAGCGCAGGGAAAATATTGGGAAATGCATGATCTCTTGTATAAAAACCAAAATGACTGGGCTTCTTTAGCCGAGCCTTTGGATTTTTACACTCAGTTGGCCAAGCAGGCCGGCGTAAGTAATTTGGAGCAGTTTAAAAATGATATAACTTCGAAAAAGTTTAAAGACCGAATTCAAAAAGATTTAATCGAGGGTATTGGTCTTTCCATTCCCGGTACGCCGACAATTTATTTTAACGGCAAAGTTATCCAAAATGATTCTTTGGAAAATATGAAAAAACAAGCCGAACCTTTTTTAATTAAATAAAAATAAGTAAAATTCAAAAAAACTTTAATTTTACAATTTTAATTAATAGCATTTATGTCCTGGGTTTTTTACGCAATTTTGAGTGCCTTTTTTGCTTCCTTAGTGGCGATTTTCGGTAAAATCGGCATTCAAGGAGTTAGCAGTAATTTAGCGGTGGCTGTGCGCACGCTGGTAATTGTGGGGTTTGCCTGGACGATTGTACTTTTTGAAGGCGTGGCACCGCAGTTAAAAACTTGGTCAACGAAGACTTGGGTGTTTATTGTGCTTTCCGCGCTTGCTACGGGCCTGTCCTGGTTGTTTTATTATCGCGCCCTCCAACTCGGGCAAGCCAGTCGCGTGGCACCCATAGATAAACTCTCGGTGGCCTTAACCATTATTCTGGCGTTTGTTTTCTTGGGCGATAAACCTGGTTTAGGCAATATTCTTGGCGGGTTGTTAGTAACAGCCGGAATTTTGGTAACCGTTTTTGTAAAATGACAAATCTTGTTAATAACTAATAGCTGTCATCCCGACCGAATCCGAACCTACCTACCGGCGAGGCAGGTGCATCTGAGGACGAGCGGAAGGATCCCTTAATTTTGGATATTTATCCTATGACCTATAAAAAATTTGCAATCGATATTGCCAAACAGGCCGGAAAAACTATTCGTGCCAATTTTAAACAAGGGATGAAAAAAGACTGGAAGGGTAACGGTACCCCCGTGACCATTACCGATACCAAAATTAACAGTCTGGTTATTCGTGCGGTTAATAAATATTTTCCCGAGCATGACGTGCTGGGTGAAGAAGAAAGCAGTTTAAAAAACCACAGTAAATTTTTATGGGTGTGCGACCCGGTAGACGGCACGATTCCGTTTTCTCACGGCATCCCAACCTGTGTGTTTTCACTTGCCTTGGTAGTAGACGGCAAGCCCATAGTCGGAGTGGTTTACGACCCCTTCATTGACCGTATGCTTTATGGCGAAAAAAACAAGGGCGCTTTTTTAAACGGGAAAAGAATTCATGTTAATCAACAGAGCATGGATAAGGCTGTTGTAGATTGGGGTCATCAGGCAAGTGTGGCTTTGTTGGCAAAACGTTTTCCAACGGCTTTTATTTTAAATATTTATAGCGTAATTTATTCAGGGATGTTGGTTGCCAGCGGTGAATTGGTGGCATCTTTGTATTCCTGGAGCCATGCTCACGACGGAGCAAGTTTAAAAATTATTATTGAAGAAGCCGGCGGTATGGTAACGGATTTACAGGGTAAAGAACAGCGGTACGACGGCAGAATAAACGGCTTTTTAGCCAGCAACGGTGTGGTACATAAAGATTTGTTAAAAATAATCAAAAAAGCCGGTACAAAGGTAAATTTGTCTTAAAATAAAACGAACCGGTCCTCCACGTTGGCGGAGGGCTGGTTTTTCAAATCGCGGCTACTGGGTTAGTCGCCGAAAACAACATACGATTGCCCGTTGGGGCTGGCTGGTTGTTTGGTCGCGAATGTATATCGCGACCTGTGGACGCGTTCCTATTAGGGAAATGGTTTAACCTCCGAAAGCGGTGCTCACTGTTACGGCGATGAGATTGCCGTCACGAAAGTGGGCAACATCTGAATGCTTTTTGAGTTTTGCTTGGCGCTCAGCACACAAGCAGATTCCAGAAAACATCACAATGAGTATTGCGATTTTGCACATGCCGGGGCCCTCTTCAGGGTTTTTGTTATATTAGTATATTGGTGGTTACCCTTGAATTCGGGCCCTGTCAAAAGGCTTGTTTCCGGCAGATGGCCGTGATAAAATAATGCAACTATGGAAAAAGTTATCAAAGGTAAGAAAGTTTTAATAGCGTTAAGTGGCGGAGTTGATTCCGCAGTTTCGGCGTATTTATTAATCAAGCAGGGTTACCGGGTGGAAGCGGCCTTTATGAAAAATTGGTCATCTACAACCGGCCTAATTAAAAACGAATGCCCATGGCTCAATGACCGCCAGGAAGCATTACGCGTGGCGGCTTTTTTGCGCATTCCACTTCACACTTTGGATTTTGAAAAGCAATATCATAACACAGTAATGAAATATTTTTTTACCGAATACAAGGCCGGACGCACGCCGAATCCGGATGTTATGTGCAATAAGGAAATTAAATTTAAACTTTTGTATAATTGGGCTATGAAAAATGGGTCTGATTTTTTAGCCACAGGACACTATGCGAGGAGCGAAGCGACGAAGCCCCGTAGAGACCAGAGACATTCTACTGGTGCGAAAAAAATATTTTACACGCTTAAACGTAGTGCCGACGAGTTTAAAGACCAGACTTATTTTATTTACAACATTAAAACCGAGCAACTGCCTCATGTGCTTTTTCCTATTGGTAATATGAAAAAACCTGCAGTTAAAGCTTTGGCCAAAAAAATAGGTTTGCCCAACCAGGCGTGTAAAGAAAGTATGGGGTTGTGCTTTGTAGGCAAAATCCGTTTAAATGAGTTTCTAGGGCAAAAATTAAAGCCAAAACCGGGTTCTATAATAGGCCCCAACGGCGAGAAATTAGGCCAGCACGAAGGATTGCATCAATTTACTATAGGACAGCGCCAAGGGGTTAAGGTGGGCGGAAATGGCCCGTATTTTGTGTATAAAAAGGATCTGGGGACCAATACGCTTTATGTAACCAATAATCCTGAAGATAGGCGTTTATTTGTGAAAGAAGTCCAGCTTCATTCAGTTAACTGGATAGATCGGAAAATCGGATTGTCGGAAAATCGGATTGTCGGACTTTCAGGGCGCTATCGTCATCAGGGAAAGTTAGTACCTATTGCCATCAAAAAACTTAAACCCGATTTATATCAAATAACATTTAAAAACCTCCAGAAAGCTGTTGCCAGCGGGCAAAGTTTGGTATTATATAAAGGCAAGGAGTGTGTGGGCGGGGGAGTGATAGTGTAATTGAGCAAAATTGACAAAATTTTTAAATCGAATGCAAAATTTTCAAGTAAGGGTGGAAAATTTAAAAGGCACTAAGGAAAAGTACGAATATGACGAAGTTACGGAACAAATGAGGCTGGATTTTGTATTTAAAAATGGTTTGATTTGGCCGTATAATTACGGGCAGATTTTAAATACCCTGGGCGGGGACGGGGACAAACTGGATGCCATAATTCTTTCTTCTAAACCCTTGAATATCGGTAATGTATTTTTTTGTCGTACTATCGATATGATAGAATTACTTGACAGGGGTGAGCGAGACGATAAAATTATTTGTGTTCCGGTTGAAGACGAAGCGCTTACAGGGATAATAGAGATTAAGGATATCTGAGAAGAATTTGCCATTACCACAGATAATTTTTTAATGGCTCTAGCTAAACAAAAAAATAAGATAATGCAAATTATCGCATTTCGTGATAAAACAAGGGCAGAGGAGGAAATTAAAAAATCAAATACATGAATATTGAAAGTAGTTACGGTAATCAAGAAACCGATACAGAAAAACTTATCAGATTAAAACAGGAATTAATCGATATACAAAAAAAACTGAATGAGTTAGGCTTGGGGAAAAGCAGAACTTTAACCATGAAAGCCATGCTGTTGAAGAGCCAAATAGAAGAATTAGAAGAAAAGATCAGCCCAAAAAAATAACCAAAGACGTTAGTATTTAGTATCTGGTATGTAGCATATAGAAACCGGAAATTGATGGCCTGCCTTTAAACTTTTTCAGATTAAACAAGAGCACGGTTTTAACGGCTGTTAAAACCGTGCTCTTTAAATATTTGAACGGATTAAAATGGGTCATAATTTAACCATATTAGGGACTGTTGCCGAATGGGCTTTTAATGCATCCGCCTGAGGCGGGTGAGGCAATCGGGCAAAACAAATTTTGATGTTTAACTGGAAGCTAAGCGGAAAAGTTTTTTTGGCCGAGTGGCCAAAATTTTCAAATTGCAGTTAAAATGCCATTTGGTAACAGTCCCTATAAGGGCTATGAATTGAGAAACTAAAGAATTACTCGGTTTTAACCATTCCGAACAAAGTGAGGAGTCCCTTATATAAGCGATTCTTCGCTTGCGCTCCGAATGGTGCTA
>JBBRWU010000012.1:0-16394 GCA_038249015.1 Candidatus Doudnaibacteriota bacterium
CTTGCTAAAAGCAAGGAAGCTCCCCCCAAGAAAAGTATATCAGATTGTTAAGGAATTAGGGGTTTCGTAATTCAAGGCCTTAGGGTTAAGAAAGAGTTTTTTAATACTAGACTTGTCCCTTAATAGTCCGACTCCACTTATCTAAGACATTTCGATTGATGTAGATAAGCCAGATTTTCTTAATTGAGGACAAGTCTACTAGATTAAAGAGTTTCTAAGAAAAAAACAAAATAATGAGCTACCCCGCAGCAAACTGCGAGGTATCAACTCGCAGTCTGCAAAGGAGTTTCTACAAACCCCGGAGCAGAGCCCCGAGGAATTAAACAATTAAAAATGACCCCGTCAGACTAAAAGCTCAACGGGGTAGCTGCTAAACAGCAGGCAAAGTTTTGGTCACTTCTTGCCACGGAATGAAAAAGGCGGTCGGGGTTGCGAAGACGTTGCTCTTTGTGTTCGGAGGACGAAAAGTCAGAACTACTTCTTTCCGATCCGGTTGCGTTAAGTAGTGTGGGTATTGAGTAAAATCTATCTGGCCTAGCACTTTAGCTTCGCAACCGACGCACAAGAACGCAAACCCCGGCTTATTGGGAATGAGCTCCGGATGGAGCACAAACATCGCAGCCATTTCATAAGGTCCGATTCCGCATTCTCCTTCGTCCAGCAGGGCTAGAACCCGCCGAGCGCTACACCTCATGTACTTTGTCCCATACTGAATGCAGAACCGTCTCATTCCAATTGCTTTGCTGGACAGCCGGCAATTTGCGCTGACCAACTCGCTTCTCAGGCGGATATTTCCACGGAGCAGGGTGCCAGGGCTTTCGACAGTCATAGTAATTTTGCGCTCAGTTGCCAAGACTTTGAGCATTCTCTGAGTAGCGACATGGTAGGCTCCCTGACCAACACGCTCCCAATTCGGCATGATCACTTCACCTTGAGTATTTGTGTAGGAACACGCCAATGAGTTTGGGGGCGGAAAGTTTACTAGCTCAGGGAACAGCCGATGCCACATCTTCAGTTGGCCGGCTTCCGAAACACTCTGATAGCATGGCAGGCAAGCAACTGCCTGGCGGATCTCCTCGTCCGCAAACAATAAGTGTTCAAGGTTTAACCGAGAGTCATCCAGAGCTTTTTTTATCAAACTCAATATCTGTCCGAGGGTGTCCAAGTTAGGATAGAAATCGCCACTGTCAACTTTTCGGGCAATAATAGCTAATTCACGGTTAAAGAATCGGAACTCTTGATCCGAAACGCTTCTCCGGCTTGCCATTTGAAATCCTCTTTCTGTCTAAAAACAAACGCGCCGAATCCGTCGGAACAGCGGTATAACGGCTCTTTGGGCAACCCCTAAAGTCGTTAGATTATTTAAGTCCTACTATATTAAAAGTATTGTCAATATCAATATCAATATCTTATTACACAAAAATAACAAAACCATCCTATTTTTGAGGATGGTTTTGTTGCTCTATAAAGAGCTAGGAAGATTAAGCGCGCTTCTTAGCAGACTTTTTTACGGTCTTCTTAGCGACTTTTTTCTTCGCTTTTTTCTTTGCAGCCATTTGGGCTAGTCTCCCTGAAGACAAACTATTTTGGTTTGGCTTCTTAATTTTCTACTACCCCGATAAATCGGGATTAAGTAGCACCGTGAATTTATTTCTGCTTGTCCGCCTAAATTTTAGTCAGCGGATTCTTTGAGTTTCTATTTTGATATTTCCTGATTTGAATAAGGAATGGAATATTTAAATTTTTTGACGATTGGATTCCCCTTCACAAAATTTATTTACTAACTTATATTAAGTTTACCGTTATTTAAATTGTTTGTCAAGGATTTTTTTGTTGTCAATCACCTTTTGTAAGCGAAGTTTTAATTTTTTGTTTAAAATTTTATCTAACTCTTTATTTATTCTGGATCCGGAAATATTTTTTATCAAATCAAAATGTTTTTTTATTTCAAAGAGCGATTTTTTTTCAATTTTAAAATTTAGTACCAGTGAGAATCTTAAAGCCCTAAGTATTCTAAGCGGGTCTTCTTTAATTCTTTTTTCGGGGTTACCGATGAACCTTATTATTTCATTGTTTAAATCTTTAGCCCCCTTGGTAAAGTCAAGAATTTGATGTGTATTTGCGCTTAAGTATAAGGAATTAATGGTAAAGTCTCTTCTTTGGCTATCTGTCTTTGCATCTGATACAAAATGAACTTTCGAATACCTACTAGACGAACTTATATCTTTTCTAAAAGTTATAACTTCAACTGAAAGGTTTTCATGTTTAGCAATAATTACTCCAAACTTTTTGTACTTGTCATCAGTTGTAATTCCGCCAAGGCCAAGTATTTTTATAGTTTCTTGGGGGGTAGCTTCTGTTGCTATGTCAATATCCGTAACCTTTTTATGAAGCAAAGAGTCTCTTACCATCCCGCCAACAAAAAAAGTTTGGGGAAAGTTTTCCACAAGCAGTGAAAAAACTTTTACTCCAAACTTCTCAAGTTTTGTTTTTGGCAGATAATAAAAATTCATTTGAATTAAAATAGATTTTTAATTTCAGCCGTGTTAAAAAAATAAGCGGGGCAATACAGCAGAGCTGGAAAAACTATTCTCTAAAAACACCTTCGCCTGTAATTGGTGTTTTTCGGTGGGATCGCTTACGTGCAATATTTAATCTGGAAAGGCTTTTTTCTAAACTTACCGCAACTTTTGAATATTCCTCTGCCGACATTTTTTGTTCTTGCATGGCTTTCTGCGCTCTATTTTTGGCTGCCTCTGCTCTTTGCTGATCGATTTCGTAAACATGCTCGGCTGCATCAGCCAAAACAGTAACCTTGCTGTTTTTTTCAATTTGGACAAAACCGCCGGTAACATTAATATAATTTATATCTTGGCCGGATTTGAAAATTAACTCCCCGGGAATTAAATTGGCAACCAAAGGAATGTGATTAGGCAGAATTGTTATTTGTCCTAATGTTGTCGGGCAGGACAAACTGTCCAGTTTGTTTTCTGCAACTGTTCGTTCCGGTGTTACAAGTTTAAAGTAAATTTTATTCATAAAACGAAGTTATATTATTGTACTTGTTCAATACCACCCTTCATATAAAATTTGTTTTCAGCGACATTATCCAGTTTCCCTTCTAAAATCATTTTGAATCCTTTGACGGTGTTGCTTAGCTTAACGAATTCTCCTTTTGAACCTGTAAAAACTTCCGCGACAGTGAATGGTTGCGAAAGAAAGCGTTGAATTTTTCTGGCGCGGGTTACAGTAACTTTATCTTCTTCCGGTAATTCCTCCATACCCAAAATAGCAATTATATCTTGCAAATCTTTGTACCGTTGTAATGTTTTTTGTACCCCACGAGCGACTTCATAATGCTCTTGGCCTACAATGTTCGGGTCTAATATTGTGGAAGTAGAATCTAACGGGTCTACAGCCGGATATATACCAAGTTCCGTTAGACCGCGGGACAGTACCACAGTTGAATCCAAGTGAGCAAAAGTTGTTGCCGGTGCGGGGTCGGTTAAGTCATCCGCCGGCACATACACGGCCTGAACAGAAGTAATGGAGCCTAAATTAGTGGAGGTAATGCGTTCTTGGAGTTCTCCCATTTCTGTTGCCAATGTTGGTTGATAGCCTACAGCTGAAGGAATACGTCCCAAAAGGGCCGAAACTTCGCTACCAGCCTGGGTAAAGCGAAAAATATTATCCACGAACATTAGCACATCTTGTTTTTCTTCATCTCTAAAGTACTCTGCCATTGAAAGACCGGTTAAGGCAACACGGGCACGAGCCCCGGGTGGCTCATTCATTTGGCCGAATACCATAGCGAGTTTATCCAATACTTTAGCTTCCTTCATTTCGTGATATAAATCGTTTCCTTCGCGGGTACGTTCGCCAACTCCGGCAAATACAGATACACCACCGTGCGCTTTGGCAATGTTGTTAATTAACTCCTGGATAATAACCGTCTTTCCAACTCCTGCTCCGCCGAAAAGCCCTACTTTCCCACCCTTTAAAATTGGGCAGATGAGGTCAATAACTTTTATACCTGTTTCTAAAATTTCAGTTTTTACATTTTGATCGGTAAATTTCGGAGACGCGCGATGAATAGGATATTTTTTTTCACTTTGAGGGGTAGGCATGCCGTCCACTGCCTCGCCTAAGACATTAAATATTCTTCCCAAGGTATTTTTACCAACCGGTACACTTATTCCCGCTCCGGTGTCAACTACTTCCGCGCCTCTTTTTAATCCATCGGTTGATCTCATGGCAATTGTGCGCACTATTCCGCCGGGAAGTTGTTGTTGGACTTCAAGTGTAATCTGAGAGCCCGATGTGCTATTTTTATTGGGGGCAATAGTAACTTCCAGAGCATTATGAATGCCGGGAACTTGACCCTCTAAAAATTTTACGTCCACCACCGGACCGATAATTTGTGTAATTATTCCTTTGTTCATAGATTTATAGTTGTTTAATTTAATCTTTTTTTCTTAGGTATAAATTCTGGGTTAGCCTCTTCGTGTTTAAGTTCTTCAATGACTTGATCAATTGCCTTTCTTAGTTCAGGGTCCGGCTCTCTTCTGTTTTTATATGCCATTTCGGCAGTTCTGATTGCTTCATCAAAATTAAAATTTAGATCAGAGAAAGTCAGGGCTTACTCTTTAATCGCTTCTAGGCTTGGGAGTTTCCAGACCCAACCAACTATTGTCGCTTGTTGATCGGAATATTTATTTTTTAATGGATCGAAACCTGGGATAATTTTTTTCAAGAGCTGATTGCCAACATCGCCTATTATAAACTGCTCTTTTTCATTGGGCTTTGGTTCTGATCTTTCTTTATATTCGTCCATATTTTACTCCAACGCTATTCTTCCCGCTGTAATTTCCGCCAATTCGGTGGTGATTTTGTTCTGGCGCAACTGGTTGTAAGTTAAAGTGTAATCTGAAATTAAATCTCCAGCGGCTTCGGTGGCGTTTTTCATCATAACCATTCTGGCGGAATGTTCACTGGCGTTACTTTCCAGGATAGTTTCGTAAATTTGACCCTCAATAATTCTGGGCAAAAGGTGTTCTAGTACCTTTTCAATACTCGGTTCAAACACATACTCCGTACCCCCTACTTCAGAGACGTCTTCTGTGTTATCAAAATCAGCTCTAAGAGTTTCCGCAAATGGCAACAATCTTTTTATGGTCGGTTTTTGAATCAGTGTTGAAACAAAGTGATTATAAACCAAATAAATATTTTTGTATTGCCCGCTAATATACATTTCAGCTACCATTTGCGCAATTGGGTAAACGTCTTCAGCGGTGAGAGTTTTTTCCGGTTTTGGGAAATCAGCAACAATTTTTTTCCCTAAACGAGCGACAGTTTGGCTACCTTTTTTTCCGTAAGTAATAATTTCCGTATAAATTTCGGCTGTTACAAAAGCTTTTTCTTGAGTTATGGACAGGGGTTCAATACTTTTTAATTTATTTAACAAATTAATATTTAAACTGCCAACCATTCCGCGGTTTGTCGTAATTAAAATAATTCCGTTTTTTTTGGCTTGCGGGTAGGTTAAAATTAGCGGGTGGTTAAATTGGCCTTTGTTGGCGATATTTGAAATTAGCTCCCAAGCTGCCTCGGCGTAAGTTCTGCTGGAGATGGCCGCATTTTGGGCTTTGCGCATTTTAGCAGCGCTAACCATCTGCATAGCGCGGGTAATCTTGCGCGTGCTTTGGATAGATTTTATTCTGGTTTTGAGTTCTTTAATTCCGGGCATGAATTATTTAAATTAAAATGAAAATCCATCTGTAAAAAGATATAAACCAAAGAATATTAATATCCCTATAAAAGCCATATAAATTATTCTTTTAACAGAAGTTTGCTTATTGTCTACCTGTTGGGTATTTGTCGGAGTATTGGCGTCTTTTAATTTAACCGAGAGCCAAACAACAATTAATAAAAGCAACATTACTAAACCAATTATTGAACTCAGCAGTAAAACTCCTGCACCCGCAGTAAGAAATGCATCTGATGGTGCTCGAATAAAAAATCCTGAAGCACCAAAAAGAATATCTAGCACAAAGATTATTCCCCAAATTTTATAAAAGCTGTTCATAATTTTATCCTTTCCAACTTTTATTTTATCATTCGATTTTCCCTTCAGGGGATATTGGCTTGCCATTAAGGTAACAGCGTCCTTCCGTAGTTGTATTATTTTGAAGAAGTTTTTGTAGCTCTGTCTCTGTTAATCCTCCAATATATAAAATATCTCTGTGACTATCCGGGTGTCCTAACCACAACCTCAGTTCGTTTTTACCCCGAATTACATCAATAATACCTGGTTGCGTCTTGTTGATAAAAATAAACTTTTTTTCCCGATTGAATTTTCAGGTGTTTCTATGGACATTCAAATCATTTTATCGATTGCAGAAAATTAGCAATTGCTTCTTTTAATTTATTTTCCGTCTCTTCATTCAATTCTTTCATTTCCCGAATGGTTTTTAAGATATCCTTGCCCTGGACTTCCATATATTTATGAAATACTTTTTCCGTTTCAGCCATTTTTTCAACCGGGATTCGGTTAAACAAACCATTATTTACCGCATACAAAATGCAAACCTGTTTTTCCAAAACAAGCGGGCTGTACTGAGGTTGTTTTAAAATTTCATTCATTCTTCTACCAAGTTCTAAAGAATTTTTGGTTGTTTCGTCTAAGTCACTACCAAATTGGGCAAAGGCTTCCAACTCCCTGAATTGAGCCAAAGACAGTTTTAATTTACCGGCTACTTTTTTCATAGCCTTAGTTTGAGCCGAGCTTCCGACACGAGACACGGAAATACCAATGTTCAATGCCGGGCGGATGCCTTTATAGAATAAGTCCGTTTCAAGAAAAATTTGTCCGTCAGTAATGGAAATAACATTAGTCGGTATATATGCCGACACATCGCCGGATTGAGTTTCAATAATCGGCAAAGCTGTTATAGAGCCACCTCCGAAATCCGGGTTTAATTTTGCCGCGCGTTCAAGTAAGCGGGAATGTAAATAAAATACATCTCCCGGGTAAGCTTCTCTGCCCGGAGGTCGGCGAAGTAAAAGCGATATTTCACGGTATGCAACGGCTTGTTTAGAAAGATCGTCGTATACTATTAACACATCTTTACCTTGATCCATAAAATATTCGCCCATTGCACAGCCCGCATAAGGAGCAATATAAGAAAGCGCGGCTGGTTCGCTTGCGCCGGCAGAAACCACAATTGTATATTCCATAGCGCCGTTTTTTTCCAGCTCAGCTACGATTTTGGCTACCTTGCTTTCCTTTTGGCCAATAGCAACGTAAATACAGGTCATATTTTGACCTTTTTGATTGATAATGGTGTCTATGGCCAGCGCTGTCTTTCCGGTTTGCCTGTCGCCAATTATAAGCTCTCGTTGACCTCTGCCAATAGGAATAAGGGCATCTATGGCCTTAACTCCTGTCTGGACAGGTTCTTTTACACTCTGGCGGGTTATAACCCCGGGGGCAACTTTTTCCACCGGATAAAAAGCATTCTCAACAATAGGACCTTTGCCGTCTTTGGGTTCTCCCAAAGCTCCTACGGTTCTGCCTATTAGAGCCTCACCAACAGGCACAGACAAAATTCTGCCGGTTGATCTTACTATGTCACCCACATTAATGGTTTGATAATCACCCAAAATTACACAGCCGATTAAATTTTCTTCTAAATTTAAGGCAACACCGAAAATTGGGGCAGAGCTTCCCGACCCAGCACCGCTTTGTGGTGTGGAAAATTCCAACATTTCCATGCTTACGGCCTGGTTTAACCCGGTTATTCTGGCTACCCCATCCCCCACTTCCAAAACTATCCCCACTTGCTCAATTTTAGCTTCGGGTTGGAATTTTGTAATTTTAGATTTAAGTTGTTCGACAATATTAGATGATATCATAGTTAATAAAGGTTACTATTTTTTTAGTGTGTCACTTAAATTTTCCAATTGCGTTTTTATACTCGCGTCAATTAAAGTATCATCAACTCTTACAATAACTCCGCCTAAAATCTTTTGATCAACTTTTTGAGTTAATTCAAGTTTTTCACCGATAATTCGGTTAAGGTCAACTAATAATTGGGGGTTAGTTTTTGCGGAATTTGCTTGAGTGATTTCTACTTGAGCTATACCCTTGTCTTTTAAATCCAGTAATCTAAATTCCGTTTCGATTAAATCGTACAAGTTTAAATCGCCATTTTCCGCTAAAATTTTTACAAAGGTATCCATTAACTTGTTATGGTCTTCGGTTCTGGTTTCTTGGACAGAATCATACAAGGCTAAGGCGTATTCTTTTGCTGTAAGTTTCTTGGGCATTAGTTTATATGTTTTAGGCTATTTTCAATAAGATCTCGGTCTTTTTTAGGGTCTAGCTTTTCTTTTAAAATTTTCTCGGTAGCGCTTACCACCATATCGGCAACGTAGTTTGTTACTTCTTGCTCTGCCTTTTTTTGTTCAGCACCAATTTGAAATTTTGCCTGTGTAATAATTTGCTCTTGCTCTGCTTTGATTTTATTTAAAATTTCCCGTTTTTCAGTTTCAGCTTGGCCTTGAGCTTGCAAAATAATTTCCGAAGCCTCTTGTTTAGCTTGGATTATTGCTTGTATTTTCCAAGCTTCAAATTCTAGTTTCTGTTTTTCAATATCAGCCGCATCTTTTAGGGCTATATCAATTTTTTCACTTCTTTCTAAAAGTTTTTTGCCGATGGGCTTAAATACATATTTAGAAAGTATGAAAACAATTATTGCAAAATTAAACAACTGTGCAAGAAAAATTTTCCAGTTAACTCCCAAAGTGCCCAAAACCCCGGATGACTTTTCAGCCTCAGCGGCTTGCGCAATTGGTATAAATAGTTCAATTAGATTCATAAATACATTCGATAATAATAAATTTACAGAGCAGGTGCGAAATTGCGGAAAAATTTAGACCGTTGTCTCGCATCTGCCCTCCCTACACAATGTTTTAAAAAAGCAGGTCGTAAGGGAAGGCTGACATTTAAAGCGTAAAAGTAATAACTAACGCGTAAATGGCAATGGCTTCGGCAAAAGCCAAAGATAAAAGCATGGGCACAAATAATTTTTCTGCCGCTTCAGGGTTTCTGCCGATGCTTTCCATAGCCTTTGAGGCAGTTTTCCCAATAGCCCACGCGGGCACCATGCCACCTATTGCTATAGTCGCGGCTTTGGCTATAATTCTAATTGCTTCTGGTTCCATATTCTGCTCCTTGCCTATGGTTAGTAGACTAAAATTATGATTTGTTTAAAGTCTCTAACTTAAGGCGATAAATTACTAATTAGGGATTAAGAAATATTCTCAAGCCCTATAAAGAAATTTATCCGTTGGTTTAATGTGCATGCTCCGCCCCGTGCGGTTCGCTTGCGGCAATGTTTAAATAAACTAAAGTTAACATTGCAAAAACTGTGGCCTGCACCAACCCAACAATAATTTCTAAAGCAATAAAGGGTAAGGGAATTCCAAAAGCAATTAAAGATGCCAGAACCGTCAGTAAAACTTCTCCTGCGAATATATTTCCGTACAACCTTAAAGACAAGGATGTCATTTTGGCAATCTCGGAAAAAATTTCAATTAGGCCGACAAAAAATTCAATTACAACCGTTAAAATTCTCATAGGTTTTAGGCTAATAATTGCCTTAAACAAATCACCAAATTTTAAAAATTTATTTACGTATTTAAAAAATCCGATTGCCAAAATACCAATAAAATGCGAGGCTGTAATAGCCGCAAAAGCCATGGCCATAGTCATATTTAAGTCTGTGTTAGCGGGCCTGAATAGAGGTACTAATTCAATTTTACCAAGGTGGGTTTGCCAAATTCCAATACTTCCGGTGCCCGGTACCAACCCTAGCCAATTAGAAATGAGAATAAATAAAAATAATCCGCCGACAATCGGTAGAAATTTTAAAGACTTTTTTCTGTCTTGTGTAACCTTATCACAATAAGAAAGTATAAATTCCAAAGCTCCTTCCATAAAATTTACTATACCTTTGGGGGACAAATTGTTTGTATAGTATTTTTTTATTCCAAAATTAAGAAAAACTGCAAAAACCCCGAACAGGATAACTGTTAAAATAGAGTTAATATAAGCATTAGTAACAGGAAAACTGCCTATTTGAAACATTGTTTCTGCTGCCAAAGGAGGAATAACTAAATTCATTATTGCTTGTTCTTTAAATTTTTCTGAAGTTTTTTAATTTGTTTATAAATAGAGATGCTACTTACTGCAAAAGCAATAGGTAAACCAATTAAAATAAAATATTGGCTGTCAAATTTTTCATTTAACCACTTTCCTACAAAAGCAACAAATAACAAGGGAAGAGCTAGTGAAAGACCAAAATCCATTGCCACTGTAAACATAGACATGGCATTAAATATGTTCTGCTTAGGGTCTATTTTGGAGATTTGCTGGGCTTGCTTTAAATGCGCCTGTTCCTCGTGTAGCTTGTCAATATCAATAGCCCGACTTGGGACTTCGTATGGTTTTTTGAAATTTTCAGGCATTTATTTTTTTGCTTAAGTCTTACAGTAATGTTTAAAAATATTTATAAAAGTGTAATTATGATTGTTTGCTGAATTTTGACTCCCAAACTGTTTAATTTTCGGTTTTAAAACCCCAGCTAAGCATAACCTAATTTACCCTTTCTTATCTACCCAAATTGACTTTAAGCATCTTAACTTAAGCGTGTTTATATTATATTAAATAGGGCTTTTAGTCAAGACTGGCCAAAAATCAAGCTCTTGACAAAGTGCTAAAAGTCCTTATATTTGTGATTGTTTTAAGTTACCAATTGCTTTTTGGACCCTTTTTTGGAATTTTTGGTGGTTTTTGCCAAGGTTCAAAAAAGGATTTTTGCAAATATTGTCGATTTTCCTTGTGGATCCTGGCTAAAAGTACGTCTATCATTAGCGGGCCAAAAAAACAGCGCGGGTGGTCAGAAAGTTCTAAAAACTGTTCAAAAGTAAGAATCTGGCTTTCAATTTTTTCGCCTGGGTCTAATTTTTGCTCTGCTGTTTTTATGCAACCACGGGCAATAAAGAAATAGATTTTTTGCACAACTTTGCCACTTGGACTGTAGGTTTTCCAAAGTTTGATTGATTTTGGAGTAAAACCTGTTTCTTCCAGTAATTCCCGCAAGGCTGCATTTTTTGGTGACTCCCCTATTATATCCATTCTTCCGCTGGGTAAATCATAATACCAATCCGTGCCCGGTTGTTTTTGTTTAACGGTAACGATTTTATCTCCTACAATTGGGATTATTACCACAGTATTTTGCCTAATAACCCGCTCAAAAGTAGCCAAAGAGCCGTCGAACATTTTTTGTGGCCACTGGTAAACGTTAAAAATCACTCCGCTAAATACTTTTTTTGCCTTACCGGGGATATGCATATTGAACTCTATAAATATTTATGTGAATGCTTGCACTTCGTAGCCTTGCTTGTCCTCCGAAGCTTTAGAGAACGATAGGGCGAAGAAGTGGGGCCGAGAATCCCGATGTGAAATCGGGACAACCTATGGCTTACTCAACCCGTTAAATATGGAGCCGGCTGTCGGACCCCAGTAGTAGATTCTCTGATGAACTCAAATCACTACGGGCAAGCTTGAGCCGACCTTTTTACGGTTTATTTACCCCGTTGAATTTGGAGCCGAGAAGAGGACTTGAACCTCCAACCTATGGTTTACGATACCATTGCTCTACCAATTGAGCTATCTCGGCGTAAAATTCAACGGGGCGATACCGCTTTAATGGTTAATATTTTGCAATAAAAAAATTTATCTTTTTTCCAAATAATCTTTTTGCTACATTGTCAAAATTTTCATTCAGCTTGGTAACAAAAAACTTTTTTGAAGCTGATTTAGAAATTTGGCTCTCTATTTCCGGATGTCTATTCAGGTAGTCCTTTAATTTGTCCGGAATAATTTCATCTTGTGACAAAACCACAATTTCTTTACCTAGTGTTTTCTTTGCCAACTGTTTAAGAATTGGGTAATGCGTACAGCCTAAAATTAACGTGCTAATATTTTTTGCAAGCAAAGGCTTTAAATACAATTTTAACGCATTTTCGGCGCTTGGTAAAGAGTTTTTTTCTATTAGCGTAACCAACTTTGGCGTGGCAACCTCAATAACTTTGGCCCTCGTATCTATCTTTTTTAGCTCCTTGGCATAAATATGAGACTTAACTGTGGCGCTGGTGGCAACCACTCCGAACGTTTGGCTTTTATTTTTGGCGTCGGCCTCTTCAAGTGTCGGGATCACAACCCCTAAGACTCTTTTGCCCGGATATTTTGCAGGTAAAAGCTTTTGCTGAATTTTTCTTAAAGCCAAGGCTGAGGAGGTGTTACAGGCAATAATAACTATTTCGCAGTGTTGAGCAAATAAAAACTCCATCGCGCCTTTCGTGTGATTGTATATTTGCTCAGGCGTCTTTTCCCCGTAAGGCAAATTTTTAGTATCACCCAAATAAATGTAATCGTATTCGGGTAAAAGTTTAAATATAGCTTTGGCAATAACCAATCCGCCTAAGCCGGAATCAAAAATTCCTATCTTGCCTGAGTTAAAAGTTACCTGTTTTGTCATTTTACTACGTCCTCATCTTGTCCTATACCTGTCATCCTGCCAAAAGCTTCCTTAATTAATTCTAGTAAATCTAAAGCGTTCTCGGGTTCCTTTATTTCTTTTACAACCCCATATTCTTTAAAGGTACTCTCTAAGGAAATTTCAGCATTAAATGTCATCTTTTCGAGTTCGGCAGAAATATCAGCTTCGGGGTTCTGGTTTTGTGCGACGCAATTTTCAGGCGTTGAGGGGCAAGCTATTCCACTTTCAAGGCCAGTCGGTGTAAATTTTGCAATTCCGGCTGAATAGCCGCCTGTCTTTTCCCCTAGACAAAAAGTTAAAGAATAACTAGGGTAGACGGTTTTCCCATTTTTAACAGTGGCTTTTCCTTCCGCAGTATACCAGTACGAATTGTAATAACTTGTACAAGTTCCGTCTATTGGTGTGGGTGCTTCCGGCATTAATCCGATATAGTTTGGTGTAACTCCCTGAGGAATGCCATTTATTGATGCCGGGTAACCATCAAAATCGTCGAAATATAATTCCATAACCGCAGCTAGTTGCCTTATGTCCGACAAGCGCTTGGCATCTCTGCTTTTTTCTTGAGCAGATTTAATGCCCGGGGTAACATCCGGTAAAATAGATTCGCCAAAATCTTTTATGGAAGGCACCGCAATAACTATTTTCATTTTATACAGCCGAAAGTCTTTTTGACCAATCCAAAGTTTTAACTCTTTAATTTTAAATTTTTGGATGATTATTGAAATGGCCTTTTTTTGCCGGTCGTCAAGTTTGGTTTCCGTTTCCGGGCGATAACTTTGAATCAGGTCAATTGAATCCATTACAGCTTTTTCAAATTTAGCACTGTCTACCTGAGGTTCAAGTCTGTATACCGCCACAGTGTCTAAAGTTTCTTTTACAAGTACAGAACCGGAGGTTAAAATTTTGGAATCGTTCCAAATTATAGCAAGCTTACCGCGTAACTCAGGATTAGAAAGTAAAGAGTCAGAAGAACTTGAGGCGTTGGAAGGAGTTTGCTCGTTTGCATATTTTTCCAATTCATCAAGATTAAATTTAATCCAAGAAACATCCTTATCCCCAAAAGCGCCTTTGAGTTGCGAGATGTTGGCTAAATTTACAAAATACAACTTACCAAAATTCATAAATGGTAACTGCATACTACCCTCTTCTGAACCTAATTTAAATGATATCTTAGCACTACCATCCGTTTTTGTGTTGTTTGCGTCTCTATTATCTGTGTACCCTTCAACGTTTAAGGTAACCTTGAATTCCTGAGTGCCGGAATCCGGCTCCGTAGCAGTTTTGTCGGAATAACTTATGGAGGTACTTGATTTAACCGGTTCGGTTTTTGGGCTAAGATAGCTTGCAATATATTTTGAAAATACTTTTTCCGGCGTAACATAGATATACTGATAATAGCCGAAAGCGACCCCTCCAATGCTTAAAACCAACAAAATTGCCAGAATAATTACCGTAGATTTTTTAAAACCCGAAGGCCCGTCTGAGTTAAAATGCTGCTCACTAATGGTGATATTAGTGTTGGGGTTTGAAATTACCGCCTGGTAACTAACCGGTTTTGCGATAATGGGCGCAGTTGAAGGAAGTTTTTGCGGACTTATTATGTGCGAGTCAGAAGACCCAAATGCTTGCGGTTTACTTTCTGCCGCTTTGGCGAAGACAAAACTTTCTTCCACGCCGGCAGCTTCCCAGCCGGCGCTGAGTAAGTTTTGTTTAATTTCAAAATCGGTAAGACCGTGTTTTTGCGCTTGGCCAATGTAGTCAATAATATCTTGGTGCATATTAAAAGTTAATTAATTTGTAAATTTTATAGTTTTTTGTTTGTACCTCCAGCCATATATCAAAATTCTCAGAGGTTAAAAAGATCTGTCTTAAATGAAATTTGTTGGATTGTTTTTCCTCCAATTTAATTATATTTATCCCCTCACGGTTCGGAATTATATTTACATCCCCAACACTCATTAAATAAACCGCTTCTCTCATTTCCAAAAGTAATTCCGTCGGATCCACAAATCCCATATCCCCCCCAATTATTTTTTTGACCTCTTCTTGATTGTGTAACTTAGCCAAAATTGACATATCTTCCCCGGCTTTTGTTTGTTCAACCAAATTTTTAGCCAAAGTAAATTGCTTTTGATTAAGTTCGGGCTGTGAGTTAAACCAAGTTTTTAATTTTGCAGTTAAGAATTGTGGTTTTAAAACATAATTCTGATAACCATCTTGGCTTAAATGGTAAGAAACAAAAAATTGGGAAAGATTATTTTTTGACTCCGGGCTCATAATGGAGGTTTGATTTAAGAACTCCGCCACAAGCTCGTTTTTAGTTACATAAATTCCGCGCTGAGCGGCAATTTGAGCAATGATTTCTTCTTTGACAATTTGATTTAAAATTAATTTTTTTGCCGTTTCTGAAGATTGGCTAGTTAACTTGTTTTGGTATAAACGCTGATAAATTTGCCAACGAGTTGTGTAGTTTGGCAAATAAATTGCCACGCCGTTAACCGAAGCAATTGGTAACGGAAGCGCGGTAAAAACTTTTTCTTTAAATGGGCCAAAGTTTCCATTGTATAACCACATTATAAACACCGCCAAAATAACGGCAAGAGTCATTGCAATTACTGAGGCGATTTTAATAGTTTTTAAATGTATTTTTTTCATTTAGTTAGTAAAAAAATAGTCCCACCATTTTATAAAATTGCTTTGTTTCGTTGAATTTGAGTCGTTTGAGAAATTAACATAAGAAGCGTCTGCAAAAGTATAAACAGTTTCCCCTTCTTTTTTTAAATTTAGCTGTTGTCTGGCAACCTTTTCTTTAAAGTCAGAAGAATTTAAATATTGTAACGATTCATTTAGGTCGTTGTTTTTTTTCGTTAAGGTGTCAGCTTGCTCCTGTAGACTCTTTTTTTGAGCCTCAATTTTTTTTTGGTTGGATAACTGTTTAAATTCCTGCACGCCTAAAAATCCGGCTAAAATTATTAAGCCAAAAATTGTAATTTTAGAAGATATTTTTTGTTTAGTTAGCATCGGGGGTTTTTAGCTTTTGGGTTTGAGAATGCAATTTCCACAAAAAATCTTTCAATTGGGAGGGCTTGCTAACATTTTTAAAAATAATTGGCTCCTTTAACCCCGCAACCTGCGCTTGAACATCACCAAACCCCAGCAGTGATTGAAACACACCATGAGCAGAAAAACTCACGTTTAAAATTCGCTCAATTGGGCTTTCCAACACAGTTTTATCAAATAAATTTTTATATTTTAATAACACCAGTCGTTTATTGGTAATCACATAACAGTTTATTAGCCATAGAATGTATTTATTTATGGCATAAAGTGCCACCAATATTGTCCAAAAAAACAACAGGCGTGAATATGTATCTGTTAACTCATATTTTAGCAAAAAAAACCAAGGGGCGTAAATGAATAAAAAAACCAAAAAAGCTGTCTTAATTAACACAGCCTCACTTTGGCGATAAAGCGCAATAGTGCGCTCGTTGTCCAATAGGTCAAATTTGAACATCTGATTTTTATTGGTTAATGAAAGCCGCAGCAAACAGCGACGCGACCATACTAACGACAACCAGAATCATTACCACGGCCATTACTTTATTAACAAATTTTCGATTATTAAACATCACTGCTGTCCCGTTAAAATTTTAAAATAATTGTTGCTGTTCGTAATTTTCTGAAGTTTTCAGACTGGCGATGGTTTTTTCACTAAAAGACAGGATATCGATTAAATCTCTGCGTAGCATTAAGGTTTCCTTGACCATA
>JBBRWU010000013.1:0-16186 GCA_038249015.1 Candidatus Doudnaibacteriota bacterium
AATAGAGAAAATTCAGGAAAATGCCTTAAGCCAAGATTTGGTAACCATGCAGGAAGCGGCCGGGTTTATAAATTTTACTTTAACCCCACAATTTTTACTGACAAATTTAAACAGAATTTTAGACCAAACCGATTTGTACGGCTGTTCCGTAATCGGCGGTGGCAAGACTGTAGTGGTGGAATATTTTCAAAATAACGTGGCAAAGCCCCCGCACGTGGGCCATTTACGCAGTGCGGTTATTGGGGATTGTTTGTTGCGCGTTTTTCGTAGCCAAGGATACAAGGCAGTTTCGGATACGCATATTGGCGACTGGGGTACCCAGTTTGGTATTTTACTTTTTGCTTACAAAGAGTTCGTAAAAACAGGCGGACAAAAAGAGCAAATTGAAAAAGACCCGATTAACGAATTAAATAAACTTTATGTCGGTATGTCGGCCAAAATTGAAACCGATCCCACTTTGCGGGATTCAGGTAAAGAAGAATTTGCCATGTTGGAAAAGGGGAATGCCGAAAATCGGGAACTCTGGCAATGGTTTGTGCGGGTGTCTTTGGAAGACTTTGAAAATTACCGCAAACTTTTAGACGTTTTGCCGTTTGACCATAATTTGGGTGAAAGTTTTTACGAAGACAAAATGCCGGCAATTTTGGCCGACTTAAAGCAAAAAGGTTTGTTAAAGGAATCCGAAGGCGCACAGGTGGTAAATTTGGAAGATCAGAAAATGGGTTTTGCTGTTTTGGTTAAGTCCGACGGGGCTACCACTTACTTAACGCGCGATGTGGCCACCATCAAATACAGAATTGATGAAATGAAGCTGGAAAAAATGCTTTACGTGGTAGATAACCGTCAGGCGCATCATTTTCACCAGGTATTTGAAATTGCCAGGCAGGCCAATTACACTCAAGATTCAAAAATCGCAGAGCACGTGGACTTTGGTTTTATGTCTTTGCCGGAAGGCGCGATTTCCACACGAAAAGGCACTACTATATCACTTCAAAATTTAATTAATGAAGCCAACAAGCGCGCGCTTGCCATTATAAATGAAAAAAATCCCGGACTTATAAATAAGCAGGCAGTGGCCGAGCAAGTGGCCTTAGCAGCCATAAAATATTTTGACTTGTCCCACAACCGCAAAACGGAAATTGTGTTTACTTGGGATAAAGCGCTGTCGTTTGAAGGTAATACCGGACCATATTTGCAGTACACTCATGCGCGGATCCACGGGATTCTACGCAAATTTTCTTCTACTGTCATTCCGGAAACTACGAGTGCAACCGAGAGCTATCCGGAATCCAAAAAAATGGATCCCGGCTCGGAGACCGGGATGACACAGCATGAACTTTCCGTCCTCCGTAAACTCCAAATTTATCCGGAAATTGTGGCGCAGGTGACTAAGGATTATTTGCCGAACAATTTGTGCAATTATTTATTTGAACTCTCGCAGACTTTCAATAGTTTTTATCAGGAAGTCCCGGTATTGCAAGAATCGGATGAAGCAAAAAAAGCATTCAGGCTACAGTTAATTACAGCCACGGCGCAAATTTTAAGAAATGGTTTGTACCTGTTAGGGATTGAGGCACCGGAAGAAATGTAAGATCGCTGATGTACAGATGGGGAACTGATAACGCAGATAAAATAAGCATATAGCATTAAGCATTTAGGAATTATGGAAAACATATATTTTAAACCAACAAAAAAAATAATTGTCAGCTCATATTTTTATATAGCTTTTTACTTTTTGGCATTGATAATTACCGGTTTTGGTTTAGTCCGTGGTTTTATAGATGCAAATTATATTTTATCGGTTGTGTTTTTGCTATTTTTTGTTTACTCAGTAGCGGGCCTTGCTTATTTTAACTTTATTTTAAAATACAAAATCAGTCTTCAGGATTCTCTTTTGCAAGAATGGTTCGGGAAAACATTAAATCAAGAAGTGGACTTGAAAAATATCACGGAGGCAAATTTTAGAGTAAAATTATTACCAGTATCATTTAAGTGGTTCGCCTTTTCTGAAACAAATAGCTTTTTAATGTTAATGAACTATTATGGTTTGGAACTAGTTACGATAGACGGTAAAAAAAATCTATGTCCTGTTGTTGATGTGGGAGCAGATTTTTTGGAAAAAATAAAATTATTAAACCCAAATATTAAATTGAAAATAGACTCTAGGGACAGGATGTTATCGAAGTTTGAATTTTATTGGAGAACTTTTATTTTTATCGCAGTTATCTTTTTTATTGTTTTTCTTTTTATAAAAACTTACTTTATCTAATTTATGTCAGAAACATCACAACCAGAAAAAAAACAATCAACCACCCCGGATTTTAATAAGCTGGAGCAGGAGATTTTAAAATTTTGGGATGACAATAAAATTTTTGAAAAGTCTTTGGAAGCAACCAAAGACAGTGAGCCGTACATTTTTTATGACGGACCGCCTTTTGCAACGGGTTTACCGCACTACGGTCATATTCTTGCCTCTACTATAAAAGACGCAATCCCGCGCTATCAAACCATGAAGGGGCGGTTTGTACGCAGGCGCTGGGGCTGGGATTGTCATGGCTTGCCCATAGAAAACATCGTAGAACAAAATTTAAAAATTTCCGGCAAAAAGCAAATTGAAGAAATGGGCGTGGACCGATTTAATAAAGTTTGTCGGGATAATGTACTTAAGTTTGCGGACGAGTGGGGCAAAACCGTACACCGGATGGGTCGCTGGGTGGAATTTAATGATTCTTATAAAACCATGGACACCGCCTATATGGAAAGTGTGTGGTGGGCCCTACAACAAATTTGGAATAAGGGATTAATTTACGAAGACCGCAAGGTGTTGCTTTATTGTAGTCGTTGCGAAACACCAATCTCTAATTTTGAAGTGGCAATGGACAACAGCTATAAAGATGTTACCGAAGAATCGGTTTACGCCAAATTTAGGCTGGTGCCCAGGCAAAGAATTATTAATGACCTTGCCAACGACAAAACCTATTGCTTAGCCTGGACGACCACGCCGTGGACATTGCCCGGCAATACTTCTTTAAATATTGGCGGAGATATTCGCTATGTGTTAATTGAACACGAAAACGGGGAGCGTTATATTTTGGCCAAAGACAGGCTGTCGGTAATTGAAGGTAATTATGAAACCGTGGCGGAATTTCCGGCCCGCGCCATTGAAGGGTTGTCTTACGAACCGCTTTACCCAGGGGTGATTGTTGACCCTAATAACCGGGTACATAAAATCTATATTGCCGACTTTGTTACCACCACCGACGGTACGGGTATTGTTCATAACGCGGCCATGTATGGAGAAGAAGATTATCAGTTGGCCAAGGCCAAGAATTTGCCCCGTGTGGACATGCTGGACCACAAGGGTAAGTATTTAGATATGGCCCCGGAAAATTTACGCGGAGTATTCTTTAAAAATGCGGACAAAATAATTTTAAAAGAGCTTATTGAAAACGGCAAAGTTTATAAAACCGAAAGCTACACCCACTCCTATCCGCACTGTTACCGCTGTGGCACCCCGTTGTTTTACAGTGCTTTGCCCGCTTGGTTTATTAACATCCAATCGGTTAAAGCCGATTTAATAAAAAATAACGAAGCTATTAATTGGTACCCGAGCCATTTAAAGCACGGCCGGTTTGGCAAGAGTGTGGCGCAGGCGCCGGATTGGAATATTTCCCGCAATCGTTATTGGGCTACCGCCTTGCCGTTTTGGAAATGTGAAGCCGGCAACTGTGATAATGTAACTTGTGTCGGTTCAATAAAAGAGTTAATAGAAAAATCAACAAACTTTGCGGAGGTGTACCCGGAATTCCCAATTTCCTTTTCCCAATTTTCAAATAATGATTTAGAAAAATTAGATTTACACAGACCATATATTGACCAAATTAAGTTAAAGTGTGAAAGTTGCCAAGGACAAATGAGTCGAGTAACGGAAGTTGTGGATTGCTGGGTGGAGAGTGCTTCTATGCCGTTTGCGGAATTGCATTACCCGTTTGAAAATCAGGAATTGTTTAAAGCCCGGTTTCCGGCGGATTTTGTAGCCGAATATATTGCTCAAACTCGGGCCTGGTTTTACGTTATGCATGTTGTCTCATCCACAATTTTTGAGCAAGCCCCGTTTAAACACGTGGTGACTACCGGAAATATTTTGGCGGAAGACGGCAGTAAAATGTCCAAGAGTAAAAATAATTTTCCTGACCCGGCAATTTTAATTGAAAAATTCGGCATTGACGCCATTAGGTTTTATTTACTGACCAGCCCCGTAATGAACGGTGACGATTTTAATTTTAGCGAAAAAGGCGTTTCGGAAATTAGCCGTAAAGTGAATATGCTCTTGTATAATGTTTGGAGTTTTTTGCGGATGTATTACAAAAAGTCCGCGCCAACAGCCAAGCCCGTCTCCGAGCATGTCCTCGACCGTTGGATCTTGGCTAAGTTGTTTGAATTGCACGGCAAAGTGAGTGGATATTTGGACGAATATAATACCGTAAAAGCCGGCAAGGAAATGGTGGATTTTATTAACGATTTGTCTACCTGGTATTTGCGCCGAAGTCGCGACCGTTTAAAATTGGAAGGTAGGGAAGGGGAAGAGGCCGGCGAAACTTTAAGTTATGTCTTGGCTGAATTGTGTAAAATGCTGGCACCTTTCACGCCATTTTTAGCGGACTTTATTTATAAAGATGTAACGGGAAACGAATCTGTACACTTGGCTCCTTGGTCTAATTTATCCATGTATTCCATAGAAACAGATGTGTTTAGTAAAATGAATATTGTCCGAGAAGTGGCGACTCTGGGTTTGGCAATACGCAAAGACAAAGCTTTGCCCGTGCGCCAACCGCTTCGGGCGTTTGCTTTTTCTTCCAAACAAAAGGGCGCAGACTTGCCCGAAGAGTTTAACCGACTTATTTTGGAAGAGTTAAACATTAAAGAAATTGATGCTTCCTTGCTCAAAAGTGACACTCGGCCGGAAATTGGAGTGGTGATTGCACCCGGTACGGGCACCGTGGAAAATTTTTATTTGGATACTAATTTAACCGCGGAGCTAAAATTGGAAGGCACGGCCAGAGAATTGGAGCGCCAAGTTCAGGACTTACGTAAAAAAAGCGGACTTAAACCCGGCGAGCTGGTGGATTTGTATTACAATACCCAAGATGAAAATTTGGAAAGTTGTTTACTCAAATTATTGGACCGAAAAAAAACCTTTGTCAGTCAAATCTCCAAAAGTTACGAAGTGGAAGCGGATTTTGAAATTCAAGCTGAACTTGGCGGTAAACCAATTTGGCTGGGGATCATAAAAATTTAACTTTACGGAATACGGAAAAAGTACAGATATACGGACAACTGCAGTTGCAGCCTGTACTTATCTGTATATCCGTATGCGCCTTCCGTATTCCGTAAGGCCTATGCGAGAAACAAAATACACAGCCATCATCCTAAAAAAACAGCCCCTGGGGGACACCGACGAATTAATTACCCTGTTTACTAAAGAGCAGGGGAAGGTTCGCGTGTTTGCCGGTGCGGTTAAGTCTGCTAAATCCAAGCTCCAGCAAAAACTTCAGGCTTTATTTTTGGTTGAGGTTCGCGTTACACGCCCCGCTTTGTCTAAAATTATCGGGGTAGAAACTGTAAAAACCTATACCCGATTGCGTGCAAATCTAGCCGGTTTAAAATATGCTTTTTTTGCCGTGGAGTTTGTTTTAAAATTTTCCCCGGATGAGCAAAAAAACGAAAAACTTTTTTCAATTTTTGAAAATTTTTTGGAATTTTTAAATACCTGTCCTTCCGTGGAGTTGCTCAATTTAGGTTTATTAAAGTTTAAACTGACAGCTTTGGAATCCGCCGGCTTTGCCGTGCATTTTCTAAAAGATCCACTATTCGACAGTCCGCTATTTTTTAGCTCCGAAGCCGGCGGATTTTCGTCCCAACCGGGTGGCACTTCAGTTACCACGGAAATTTACCAATTATTTTTAGCTTTAAATTCCTTCCGAGCTACAGTAGTGGCAGAATCTAAATTTAGTCCGCAAGCTTTGGACAGCTTGCAAAAGCTACTATCGGACTTTATAGAGTACCAGCTGGAGCGGAAATTAAAATCGGAAACTTATTTAAACAGGGTTTAAGGTGTTATAATATAGTAGTTAGCATTTAGCTTGTCTGTTCCTCGAGTCTGAATTTCGGAGTCGAAGATTGGTAGGCAGGTAATTAAAAAATAGCTTATATATGGACAACAATACAATCCTGCCAAAAGAGCCGGTAAATAATAACCCGGGTTTTGTGACCAAAGTGGTGGAAATGCCAATCTTAGATAGTGATTTGCGTCGGCAAATTGGTGGTCGTGAGTCCTCCGGCGGAAACGGAAACGGAAACGGATTTTTTAAGGAAAATAAATATTACTTTTTGGCAATCGTTTTGGGCGTGGCTATTATTTCTATTCTTTCCTATTTGGCTTTTAAAAAACCCGCAACAGTCGTGCAAAAAGAAGCTAATGTGGATATCAGTGTGAACGTCCCTGAAACAGTGGCCAGTGGCGGAGAAGCGGTTTATAAAATTACCATAAAAAATAACGACAGTCAAAAATTAATCAAGGCGGAATTAGAATTGGTTTATCCGGATGGCTTTTCCTACATTAGCAGTGTGCCAAATTCAGAAAATATTTCCGGCACGAAATTTAAAGTTCCCGATTTGGTTTCCAGCCAAAACGCCACGGTTATTGTTAAAACCAAAGCCAGCGGGAATGTGAATGACGAAAAAAAATTGGGAATAAAACTCCATTATAGTTACGCAAATTTTACCTCCGAATTTATAAAAGAACAATCATCTGTTGTGCGCTTAGTGGCTTCGGATGTCTTAATTGAACTATCCGGTCCAGAGTCTGCCAATAACGCCGAGATTATTGTATATACTGCCAAATATCAGAATAATTCCGACGGAGATGTTAAAAATGCGCGCGTAAAAATTATTTATCCGGCAGGTTTTGTGTTTGCTACAGCCGACCCTGTGCCGAGCGTGGGTTCGGATACCTGGAGCATTGGCACACTGGCCAAAGGCGGTAGCGGACAAATCCAAATTCAAGGGAGTTTTTCTTCGGTTAATCCCGGGGAATCAAAAACCGCAACCGCGGAGTTTATAGTTTTAGACAACAACGGTCAGGCACAAACTCAAAATTCTTCAACTTTTGTTACCAATATATCCTCCTCGCCACTATTGGTTAGTCAGGAACTGGAACCGGCTTCGGTAAACGGAGTGGTTAATCCGGGTGACAATCTTATTTTTAGAATTCGTTACCAAAATAATGCCGGCACCGCCGCTACCGGAGTAAATATTGTAGTGACGTTGGATTCGCGGGTGATTAATTTATCCAGCTTGCGCGCCGAAGGCGGGCAGGTGAGCAATAATACGATTTTGTGGAACGCCTCTTCGGTTGCCAATTTGGAAAGCCTTTCACCGAATGAAGCCGGCCAATTAAGCTTTAGCCTGCAGTTAAACAATCCTGCGGTTAAAGATTCGGCAAAAAATTTAACCGTAATTTCCAATATCAAAATAAAGTCCAATGAGTATGATGCTTATTTTTCCGGTAATACCTTAAATTTAAAAGTTTCCAGCCCATCTTCCATTAAAGGCAATTTAAGTTTCGTTTCCGGACAGCTGCCGCCTCAAGTTGGCAGACAAAGTGTCTATAAGATTAAGCTTTCTTTAAACAATTCCACCAATGATTATAGCGACGGCGTAGTAACGGCGTTTATTCCCTTAGGGCCTAATTCTTTAGTGCCGGGCAGTTATACGCCTAGTGAGTCAGCTAACACTTCTTTTGATGCTTCTACCGGCAAGTTGGTGTGGAATGTCGGTGCCCTCCTGGCCAACACCGGCAGATTTGCGCAAGCCAGAATTTTGGAGTTCCAAGTAAAATTAAATCCCTCGTCCTCGCAAATAAATCAGTCGCCAATTTTGGTTAAGAGTATTAATTTTAGCGCTAAAGATGCTTTTGCCAACGAAAGTATTTCTGCCTCGGCTGATGACTTAACCACCGGTGATGTTGAAGGGGTAGGTTTTGGTAACGGAACGGTGCAGAAGTAGGAGCTAACGGATTATACGCAATTTAACCAACATTAGCGCGTAATGCGCTTGTAAACTAACCACTTAGATAGCTATTGTAATAAATTACTAAATAAAGGTTCCTCGTAGTCCCGATTTATCGGGAAACCTGTATTTCCGCCAGAGGCGCCCGCCTGCTGGCCGGCAGGGGCCCCGATAAATCGGGAAGCTCATCAACCTCGGCTCGCTCTACGTTGCTAATAGAAAAATTATTAAGTTGTAGCATTTTACATTTTTACGCATATGCGTAAAAATGTAAAATGCTTATAAAAAATGAAAAAAGAAATTATTGGCCATTGAGGGCGCACAAACTTGTACATAAAAATACATTAAAAGCTTTTCAAAAAGCTTTAGATTTAGGAGTTGACGGTATTGAACCAGGTGTGCAAAAAATAATAGATGGTCGTTTGGTGATATTCCACGACGAGCAAATCGCCGGCAAAAAAATTAGTCAATTGTCATTGGAAGAAATAAACGGCGAAGCTTTAAAGCTAAATTACCACCCACTATTATTTTATCCTGTAGGGGGCGAGCTTTAGCCGCCCGATTAATTAGTTCTAAAACGGGCGGCCAAGGGGCCATATGGAATAGTGCCATGGTTGTAAGTTGGCCGATTTAGGTCTTGGAATTGAATGCCACCTTGAGAGTAGCCTTTATAACCCTTATACATTGAATAATAATCATTGTGAGCGCAAGCGAAGGATCGCTTATATAAGGGACTCCTCACTTTGTTCGGAGTGGTTAAATTCCATATGGCCCCGGCCAAGGCCGGCTCCTACACAAGCATCAACCTCAAAATTTTTAAACCACGGTAAGATTACGTATGACCCGTAAAAACCAGTCCCTGGATGGGGCTGGTTTTTTTCGAAGTTTACTAAATGCTATCTACTAATAAATGTTATATGCTACAAGGTAATTTACGGATGAATAAATCCACGAATAGCAGAGCTATTTTTAGAAATCCATCTGGTATTTACAACCCCGAATTTTTTATAGTTCATTTCTGAAACCGTAAAGCCTTCATCATCCACGCTTTCAACATAAGCCACGTGGCCATAACGGCTTTCTGTGGAAACAAGAATTGTCCCTACGTGAGGAGTTTTGGTGATTACGGAACCGTAGGCTTTGGCATTAGAAAGCCAGGCTTTGGCATTACCACCCCAAGGAACGTGAGCCTTAGTGGCTACATACCAGGTGCAGTAACCCCAAGGAAAAGCATGACCGGTGCCGTTGTTTACCTTTTGCGGTTTTTGCACACCTTCTGGCTTAACTTTGCCGTCATTATTACGCACTGGAGGTTTGGGTTTTGGTTTTGCAGCCGGAGGCGTCGGCATAATACCTTCAGGAACAATAATAATTTGTCCCGCTTCAATATCTTCGGCGCCGTCTAGGGCGTTATAAGCAATAATTTTTTCCATTGCTACGCTATATTTTTTGGCAATGTCTGGTAGGGTAGTGTTAGAATTAGCCTTAACCAAAACTCCGTCGGAGGGTAAAATTAATAACTGCCATCCCGATTTAATAGCGGTGGAGGTTAAATTATTTGCCCACATAATTGTTTGCTGGCTAATGCCAAAATTTTTGGCAATGGCAGGCAAATTATCACCGGCTTGAGTCTGGTAAATTTTAACTTGTTTGGCAATTAAACTTTGTACACTGTCTGGGTTAGGCGCCAGTAGGGAAGATTCGTCTCCGGTAATAATCTCACCGTCACCATCATTGGTATAATTTTGTCCTTCAAGCCCCTGAGCATCCAAGCCGACAAAATCTTCCGCCTGAGCTTGGGGGACAAAGCTATTGCGCGAAACCACAGTTACAATACTGCTATTTTTTGCAAAAAGCTTACGGTTTAATTGAGAATGATTGTTTAAAAAATTACCGGCCAAGCTGTTGTCTTGGTAAACATTAGCGGAAAAAAAGTGCCAGTTCATCCCTGAAACCACAACAGCCAAAATTAAAACAAGCAACTCGCCGGAGAATTTAAACAAAAAATCCATCCAGTCCATATGCTTGATGTGTATGGCAGGAAAGCTGTCTACATGCAGCTTTTTTAAATGCGGAGCTCTTTTTTTAATCTGAGAAAAGAGTTTTTTACTATAATATTGTATAAAAAAGGCCACTCTGGAATATAAGGCTTTTGCTTGAGAGAGCCATGATTTTATATCTTGGATAAGGTCCCCTTTATTATTTTAGCCGGTAAAACAACAATTTCAGCTAAAATGATAAGAAATATTTACAAGGTTTACAATTACTGGAAAAACAACAATTTTAGCCACTGTTTAACGTTTCCAGCTAAAATTAAACCTAACGTAAATACTTTTTAATTGTTTCTATAATTTCTAAATTAAATTTTATCATCCGTCTTTCCCAAGGGCAAGGATTTAATCCACAGTCAGGCAAAATAGACCTTGTTTAAGCTAAGAAAATTGCCAATTTGGCTTAAATAAGGGTATAAATGGTGTAATTGTTAAACAATTAATTAAGTATATCTTAAGGTGTGAGAATTGGTATTCTTGTGATAATATAAATAGATGGATTTATCCTCTTTAAATGAAAAACAAAAAGAAGCGGTGGTGGCGCCAATGGGGCCGATTTTATTGTTGGCCGGCCCGGGCAGCGGTAAAACCAAAACCTTAACCAACCGCATCGCTTATATTATAGAGAAGAAGATGGTGGCGCCGGAGCATATTTTGTCACTAACCTTTACCAACAAGGCCGCCAAGCAGATGCGTGAGCGGGTGGGGAAGTTATTGTCCAAAAATAAAGTCGCCACTGATAGCCTGACAATGGGCACCTTTCATTCGGTTTGCGCCAAAATTTTGCGCCACGAAATAACCGCTTTGGGTTATGGAGCAAATTTTGTGATTTTTGATAAGGACGATCAACAAAAAACCATTAAGGAAATTTTAGAGGACTTGCGCATTGACAGCAAAAAGTTGCCGGCTTCCATGTTTGGCGCACTTATTTCCCGCGGGAAAAATTTACTGCAAACCCCAGACGAGTTGAATTTAGGCCTGGAGTCGCCTTTGCGCGAACGCCTGGCGGAAGTTTACGTCCGCTATCAGGACGCGTTGTATAAGCAAAACGCTTTGGATTTTGACGATTTGCTTATGTTAACCGTGAAAATTTTTCAAAATTTTCCCACCGTGCTTAAAAAGTACCAAAAAAAGTTTATCTATATATTAGTAGACGAGTATCAGGACACCAACCAGGCGCAGTATTTATTGCTTTCCATGCTGGCCGCGTCCCGCAATATTTTTGTGGTGGGTGATGACGCGCAAAGCATTTATAAGTTTCGCGGGTCAGACATTACCAACATTTTAAATTTTGAGAAAGATTACCCGGAAAGTTTGGTAATTAAGTTAGAGCAAAATTACCGTTCTTCCAAAAATATTTTGGATGCGGCTCAAAAGGTCATTGAGCTCAACCCTGAGCAAAAACCGAAAACCCTGTGGACGGAAAACCCGGAAGGAGAAAAAATTGTCCTAACATGCGAACAGGACGAACGAGGCGAAGCGGAATTTGTGGCCAGAACCATTGTTGCGCTGGCCGGGCCTAAAAAAGTTGAAGATAAATACGTGCCGGAGGAGGAAAGTACCCCAAAGCGCGGGTACAGCATTTTGGACCGGTTTATTATGGCTAAAAAAATGCAGGCGCAGTACTCGGGTAGCTTTAATCGTGGCGGCGGGGTTTTACCGCAATTGTCCAAAATCCACGACGCATTGACCGAATACTGTATTTTATATCGGACTCACGCGCAAAGCCGGGCTATTGAAGAAGCGTTAATTGAAGCCTCCATTCCGTACCAAATTATCGGCGGTTTAAAATTTTATGATCGCAAAGAAATTAAAGATATTTTAGGTTATTTGCGCTTGGTGGTGAATTATCGTGACTTGGTATCTTTAAAAAGGGTAATCAACGAACCCGCCCGGGGATTGGGTGATAAATCTTATTCCGTCATTCGGGATTTTATTTTAAGTATGAATGCCACCGGTAAAGAATTGGGTTTAAAAGATTTCCGCACGGCTTTTGCCGAAGTTAAATTACAACCCAAAGCCTTTACTGCGGCCCAGGAGTTTTTTGCCGTGCTGGAAGAGTTATCTGATTTTAACGAACAGTTTACTTTGCCGGCCTTAATTACTTTAATTGTCAGAAGAACGGGCTATGAACGCTCGGTGAAAGATGGTAGCGAAAAAGGCGAATCCCGCTGGGAGAATGTGGAAGAATTAATTAATGTGGCGCACAAATTCAAAAATTTGCCTTGGCGTCAGGCCTTGCAGGAATTTTTAGAAGAAGTGGCGCTTTTGGCGGAAATCGACCAAAAAGACGACGCGCGGGATGTAGTCACCTTAATGACTTTGCATTCGGCCAAAGGTTTGGAATTTGATAATGTATTCTTTGTCGGCTTGGAGGAAGGAATTTTACCACACTCCAGAAGTTTAATAAATCCGGACGAGCTTTCCGAAGAAGTGCGCTTGGCTTACGTGGGGCTGACCCGGGCGCGCAAGCGTTTGTATTTGGTGTATACTTTAAATCGTCGGGTGTTCGGCAACTTGCAAGTTAACACGCCGTCGCGTATTTTAAAGGTACTGCCCAAAGACAAAGTGGAGTACAAAGGTTTGGCCAAAGATCACTTTAAAGAAGATGACGGCGAACTGGTTGTGGAGCCGATGGATTATTAAAATATTTACGGAGTACGGAGGGACCATACGGATATACGGAAATATGCAATCTGATCTTGTCTTTCCGTATATCCGTATAAATCCGTAGTCTGTAAATCAATATTATTGATAAAATTTGTTATGAGAAAAAATATGGACGTAGAACAATTAAAAAGCTTACTTAGGAATAACGGCATAAAGCCGAACTTTACCTATGGCCAGAATTTTTTAATTGATGAATTTGTTTTGCAGGATATTGCGGATGCTGCCGGAGTTTCCAAAGCGGATAATATTTTGGAAATCGGTCCCGGGGTCGGTAACCTTACCCGGATACTCGCCGAGCGCGCCGGGTTTTTATTGTCCATAGAAAAAGATCCGAAATTTTTTCAAATTCTACATAACGTAAAAAAAGATTTTAAACAAAATTTTCGTTTTGAAATTGCGGACGCCTTGGAATTTAATTTTGTAAATGTTTTTGAAGAGCGCCTCAAGCAGGGGAGTGAGCTAAACTACAAAGTGGTGGCCAACATCCCGTACTATATAACCGGGAAAATTTTAAAAATGTTAATGAGTGCCAAAGTTAAACCCGACAGTGTAACCGTATTAACGCAAAAAGAAGTGGCGCAAAATGTTTGCGCCAAACCGGGGAGTATGTCCGTGTTGGCAATTTCCGTCCAGCTGTTTGGTGTGCCCGAATTGGTAGCGCCTGTACTGGCTCGAAGTTTTTATCCGGCGCCAAAAGTGGACAGCGCGATTTTAAAAATTACTTTGGATAAAACCCCGCGTTATAAATTGCAGGACGAGAAAAAATTCTTTAAAATTGTTAAAGCTTGTTTTGCCGGTAAGCGAAAACAAATTCATAACACGTTGGTAAATAATGTTGGCTTAAAAAAAGAACAAGCGGAAAAGATTTTAAGTGAATTAAAAATTAGCTCCCAGAGCAGACCCCAGGAGCTAAGCATTCAGCAGTGGATTGAGCTGACAGACAAAATCTTAAATTCCAAATATCAACTTTCAAATGAATGACCAGGCTCTAATTTTGAAATTGGAAATTTGGATTTTATTTGAAATTGGAAATTTGTCATTTGATATTAATTAATTTAACCTCATCCCCGATTTTAATATCATTGGTTTCACTCCACCCGGCATTTACTTCCAACACTTGGTCAACAGGGGAGGGTGGAGCGTAGGTAGGCAAATTGTCCCATCCGCACTTGCCTTTGGTAAGAGCCGATGGCGGGCAAGTAATTTCAAGTTTCAAATTTCCAACAGGAGCAGGAACGTCGGGAGTAATCCCGATTATTTTTTTATCTACAATCCAAATTAAATCCAAATTTATCAGCATATCTTTCATCCAAAAATTTGGTTGGGATTTTTTTTGAAAATTAAAAAGCATACCTTGGTTTTGTCCCAAAGACTTTCGCCTACTCAAGCCGGTTTGCATTTTATTTTCATCACTCACCACTTCCACATTTAAAATAATATTTTTAATTTGAAGTTGGTGGGAGTAATTATAAACCGTATCGACTGCGTTTTTAAGAGGGGACGGAACTTTGTTACAGGCAGTCGCAAGTAAGGCTGTGGCGAGTAAGGTTAATGTAATTTGTTTAAAGTGATTTTTCATATTTCTAAATTAATGATACAAGATTTTCCAACTACTTGCAAAATTTCTATAGATGTGCTATAATAAGAATAGTTAAATAAGAATCAGTCAAGAAACCAAAAGAAAAATACAATTTAAACAGAGGGAATTTAAGCGCAGTCATCCTAGCGGAGACATTTTTTGTTGTATCTAAGACAAAAAAATGTATTTCACAAACTAGCTTAAAATCTAGCAAATTTAGTCAGAAACAAAAAAATGCAATTTATAAATCGCCACCTTATAATAGGGCTTGTGGTTACCGGAATTTTTACCGGTAGTTTTTTGTTTACAAATAAGGCTTCGGCTGCCGCTATTGGCGGGAGGTTTTTGCCCGGGCTATTTGATATTTTTACGCCAACCGTGGCTTGTGGTTTGCAGGTCTCGGTTTTAAAGACCGACGGGACAGTCGGAGTTTATACCTGGATACCGTCTTTAATTTATGATTATTTTTATTACGCCATAAGTCACATTGGCAACAGCATGCTGGGGATGGTAACAGATGCCCCGCCCGGACTGTGCCCGCCAATTTTGTATTTAACCGGTTCAAGTATCGCGCCTTAATTTTTTTTAGATTTAAAACAAAAATATGGAAAACATAAATTCAACAACTAATATAGAGCAAGCACCTTCGCCGATTAATTTTGGGCATTTGGGCGTGGTAATGTTTTCTTTGGTTTTGCTACTTGGTTTAACCTGGCTAAAACAACCGCAACTTTTTAGCATAAAAAAAAGTAACAGCGTTGCTTCAAACAGTGCTCCAAAATATTATGCTTACGCGCAACCGGCAGGAGATAGTATGCCAATGGTCGCCGGCGCAAATACTATGGACGGACCGAGCGTGATAAACGAAGACGGTAGTGTGTCGCAAGTGGATATGGGAGAAGTCTTGGGAGCAAGTACTGAAGGCGTGGTACTTTCTTTGGATGAAATAAAAGTGAATATAATTCCGGATTCCACTGACGCAATTAAAAAATATTTCGCGGAAGCAAACCAAATTGAAAACAGCCAAATAGAAAACGCGGAGTTTGAAACTGCGCTCTCATCGGGAAACCAAAAACTTATAGACGCACAGGCACAAAAACTTTCGGCGGTAAAAGATGCATTGCAAAAACTATCCGTGCCAACCAGTTTGGTTAAATTACAAAAGTTAAAAATAATTCAATACAGTGCCTCCGTCGGCGTTCTCCAAAATTTTACTCAGGCAGACGCAAACCCGGAATTGGTAGGAAAATATTTACAGGAATTTTTAAAAAGCCAACAGGATTTGGATACGGAAAATTCCGTAGTGGCGGAAAAATTTAATTTAACCGATACTCAAATTTATAATGCTCAATAAAAAAATCCAAAAATATATCGCGATTGTTTTACTGGTTGGGGAGCTGGCAATTTTTCCGCTCTTTGCTTCGGCGCAATTATTGAATTTAAACCCGGTACCGATTAACGATAGCGGTACAACAGCTCAAAATACAGTTTTTTCATCACAGATGATTGCGCCTCAAACTGTATACACTTCTTGTTTGGAAGTGGTTAATACCGCAGACACCGCGGACAATGCATCCCAACTTGGTTTTACCGGGCTGTCCTTAATTGGAGGGGATTCGGTTTTAATGGTTAGGTTAACAGCCAAGTTAAATATATACCAAGTTTTTATTGACTGTGCTAATAGGGTGCTTAAAGTTGTTGATACTATTGGTGCGCCCAATGCCTACACCTCATCACAAAAACAAACCTATACAAATCAGGTTACCGCAGCCATTCAAGCTTATAAAACCAAGCAGGAAAATGCTCAGGCGCGTTA
>JBBRWU010000014.1:0-16080 GCA_038249015.1 Candidatus Doudnaibacteriota bacterium
CTTCTATTCAGGCTGTATTGATGAGTATTGTGCAAACAATGTCTTTAAAAGGACAAAATATCCTGGACACCCTGCCTAAACTTCTGGCCTTGCCCGCCCAGAGTTACACCGTGGCTTTGGAAAAAGGTGAATAGTTACAGGTTATTTGGTTGACAGGAAATAGCCGATATTATAGAATAATTGTAATTAAATAAAGTTTATCAAGAGTTCCCGTTTCACAAAGCGGGACGGCAACCCATCCCAATGTTCCAATTAGGAGAAGGTGCCAGCTCCATCGAGGCCGATAAATCGGCAAACTACGCAGTGTAGTTGCTTGATTTATCAAGCTTTTGGCGGGGGATAAGAAAGGAATTTTTTTTATGGCTCAAAAAGCAAAAATCAATCAGGTAAAAAAATTGTTTACGTCCGAGTCCGTAACCGAGGGACATCCGGACAAAGTTTGCGACCAAATTTCAGATGCAATTTACGACGAAATGTTGAAGCAGGACAAAAAAGCCCATGCCGGCATTGAATGTTTTGTGACTACCGGCTTGGTGGTGGTAGGCGGGGAAGCGCGCACCAAGGCGTATGTAGATATTCAGGCGGTTGTGCGTAGGACTTTAAAAAAAATCGGCTACGACAAGCCGGAGTACGGTTTTTGCTATAGTGATGTGGGCGTAATTTCCACCCTGCATGAACAGTCGTCGGATATTGCCCAGGGAGTAGACGAAGGCAAGGGCGAGTTTAAAGAGCAGGGAGCCGGAGACCAGGGGCTGATGTTCGGCTTTGCCTGCGACGAAACCAAAGAACTGATGCCGTTGCCAATATCGCTCGCGCATCGCTTAACCCACAAGCTGGCGGAAGTTCGCAAAAATAATAAATTGCCGTATTTGCGTCCGGACGGCAAAAGCCAGGTAAGCGTGGAATATGTAAACGGCAAACCAAAAAGCATTGCCACTGTGGTTATTGCCGCGCATCACAGCGAAGACGTGACCACGGAAAAATTGCGCGATGACATTATTAATTTCGTTATTAAGCCCGTCTTGGGAAAGTGGTTTAACAAAAATGTGCGAATGTTTATAAATTCCACGGGCCGTTTTGTTTTGGGCGGGCCGCCGGCAGACGCCGGGCTTACGGGTAGAAAAATAATTGTTGACACCTACGGCGGTTATGCGCCGCACGGCGGGGGAGCCTTTAGCGGCAAATGCGTAACCAAAGTGGACAGGAGCGCTGCTTATGCCGCCCGCTATATTGCCAAAAATATAGTTGCCTCGGGGCTGGCCAAAAAATGTCTGGTGCAATTAGCTTATGCCATTGGCGTGGCCAAACCGGTTTCGGCTATGGTGGACACTTATGGCACGGGTAAAATTTCCGACGAGCGGCTGGAAAAAATTGTTGAACAGATTTTTTCCATGAAGCCCGCGGATATTATTAAGCAATTGAATTTGGAGCGCCCGATTTACGAGCAGACAGCGGCTTACGGCCATTTTGGCAGAACGGATGTGCGTTTTCCTTGGGAGCGCACAGATAAAGTAAAAGAGATTCGGAAAATGTCGAAAAAAAGATAAAATTTTCGTGCCTGCCCTCCGAAGCCTTGCTGGCCCATTGTAGTCTTGACGAAGTTGGGGCGAAGGAGGGGGAAAAAACGGATAAGGTGAGGGGATTGCGGAAATTGGCAAAAAAGAAATAATTTTGTCGATCCGAATACAACGAATTACATCCGAATGCTCCGAATTACATTAGGCATCACCCTTCGGGTGATGCCTAATGTTTTTATGATACAATGACTTTATGAGAAAAGCCTCTATCAGAATTTTAAAAATCATAATCGTATTGCTGTTATTGGCTTGGCTGGGTATTTTTTTGTCCAAAAAAATAGATTTAACTACCGCGGATTTGGGCCGGCATATTACGAACGGATCCGTTATTATCAACGCCTCCTGGGCGGATAAGTGGGCGGTTTTGCATACCAATTTTTATTCTTACACTATGCCGAACGAGCCGTTTGTTAACCACCACTGGCTTAGCGGCGTGGTGTTTTATTTTCTATATCAACTTTTTGGCTTTACCGGACTGTCATTTTTTTATGTGTTATTGGGAATGGCAACTTTGTGGCTGTTTTGGGATGTAGCGAGACGGGCTTCCAATTTTTTTATTGCCACGGGGCTGGCGATTGCGCTGATGCCGCTAATTTCTTCGCGCGCGGAAGTGCGGCCGGAAATGTTGACGTATTTTTTTACGGGGGTGTTTTTTTGGATAGTATGGAAGACGCGGAAGGACGCGGATATCTACCCCAGTAGCAGAGCCGATAAATCGGCAAACTACGGGGCAGGCGCGGAAAAACGCGGAAGCTATAAATGGCTTTGGACGTTGCCTGCGGTAATGCTACTATGGGTGAATTTGCATATTGGTTTTGTTTTTGGGTTTTTGGTTTTGGGAGCGTTTGGCTTAGAAGAATTGATTAAAGATTTCCTCCTTCGCCAAGGCTATGGCGGACAAGTAAAATTAAAGTTTAAAGATAGGAGCCGTAAATTTCCCGGCAAATTTTTTAATCAATTATTCGGTGTAGGGATTGTTAGCGTTATTGTAAGTTTAATTAACCCTTTTGGCTTTAAGCTGCTTTTGTATCCGCTGAATATTTTTAAGAATTACGGTTATTTGATTGTTGAAAATCAATCCATAAAATTTTTGGAAAATTTGCAGTTTACAACCGGCCAGAATTTTTTGTTATGGAAAATTACAGCCGTAGTTGTAATTTTGAGTTTTGTCGCGGTTAGAATAAAAAATTGGATCCCGGGGCGGCAAATACAGTATTTAAATTGTCATCGCGAGGATTGCGGCCGACGTGGCGATCCCTTAATTTCGAGAGAAGCGATTGCTTCGGATGCACTCGCAATGACAACGCATAGGAAGAAAAATAATTTTAATAGTGCATTGTTAGTTTTGGTTTTAGTAACCGGGGCAATGTCGTATTTGGGCATTAGAAATTTTCCGAGTTTTGCGTTTTTTGCTTTGCCGGCGTTGGCGGCTAATATTTATGCGTGTAAGCCAAAATTTTTGCATCCGGCCTATCTCACTGCTGTGTGGGTAGCGGGTTTATCTATAGTATCAATATGCATATTTCAGCAGTACCAAACCTTTTTGCAAATTAAACCTATTTTGGGCTTTGGGCTGTTGCCACGAGTTGAGCTTTCCGCTGAATTTTTAAAGCAGAATAGCATTAGCGGGCCGATTTTTAATAATTATGATGTGGGCGGGTATTTGATATATGAGACGCGGGTCACACGCGGATCTGGGAGCTCAATCGCGGATACTCACGCGGATCAAATGATCTATGTAGACAATCGGCCAGAAGCTTATACTACGGAGTTTTTTGAGAATTTATATAAAGCACCGCAAGACAATCCGGAAAAATGGGCAGAGTTGGACAAACAATATAACTTTAACGCCATCTTTTTTTCTTACCGTGATTACACGCCCTGGGCACAAACTTTTTTAACAGCAAAAATTTCAGATCCGCTTTGGGCTCCGGTGTTTGTAGATGCGTACAATATTATTTTTCTGAAACGCAATCAGCAAAATGCGGAATTAATTAAAAAATTTGAATTGCCGCAGAGTATGTTTAGTACAAAATAATTTTACGGAGTACAGAGGCGCATACCGTTCCATCTGTAATCTGTAAAGCCAGTTAATTTTATGAGGTTAAGTATTATCATTCCGGCGCATAATGAGGAAAAAACTATTGCAAGTATTTTGCAAAAGGTTTTTGAAGTTGACATTAGCCCATGGGAAAAGGAAGTGGTGGTGGTTAATGATGGGTCAAGTGATGGGACAGGGAAAATTTTAGATTCTATTTGTAGTGCGCCGATTCATCGGCCGCAGCCCATAAATGGGCACGGTATACTACCGATAGTAATTCATCATCCAACCAATTTAGGCAAAGGCGCGGGTATAAAAACAGCGCTTTCAAAAGTTACGGGCAATTATGTAATTATTCAGGACGCGGATTTGGAATATAATCCGGGGGATATTCCTAAATTATTATGGGCTATCAATTCCAACCCTCACCCCAGCCCTCTCCCAGGGGGAGAGGGGGCAAAAGTTGCTATTTTTGGCGCGCGCGGGCATAAGGCGTATCCGGAGCGGGGATTCCATTATGTTGTAGGCGCGTGGATGCTTACCACGCTGTACAACATCTTATATTTTCAGCGACTGACGGATTTGTATACTTGCTATAAACTTATCCCCGCCAAAATTTTTAAGCAGATAAACATCCAGTCAAACGGCTTTGAATTTGAAGCCGAGGTTGCCTGTAAATTGGCCAAAAAGGATGTTATAATCAAAGAAGTCCCAATTAACTATCAGCCCAGAAATAAGGCCGAAGGCAAGCATATCGGCTTAAAAGACGCTATAAAAGGTTTTTGGACAATAATAAAATTAAGATTTTAAATATGCAAAATAATTTACCGGAATTAGCCAAGCTTTTAAGATATTATTCCTTAATCTCTACTACAGAAGCGGGGAGCGGGCATCCTTCGTCTTGTTTGTCGGCCGCGGATTTGATGGCGGTTTTAATGTTTGGCACGTCCCGAGCGGAGTCGAGGGGTACATCTTTTAAGACGGATTTGGGAAATCACGAAAATCCCAACAATGACCGGTTAATTTTTAGCAAAGGCCATGCGGCGCCGTTGTTTTATGCTTTATATGCAATTGCCACTAACAGAGGGTCACCCTCTGTTGCAGAGGGTGACCCTCTGTACAAACGCGCGATGGAGCCGGAGGAAATGTTGACGCTAAGAAAGTTTGGGAGCCGATTAGAGGGACATCCGACAATGGAATTTCCATATACCGAAGTGCCAACCGGTTCTTTGGGGCAGGGCTTGAGCGTGGGCGTGGGTATGGCGCTTAATGCAAAATTAGACAAATTAGATTACCTCACTTTTGTTTTGCTTGGCGACAGTGAAATGGCAGAAGGCAGTGTGTGGGAAGCTATGGCCGCAGCCTCTTACTATAAATTGGATAATTTAGTCGGAATTATAGATGTAAACCGTTTGGGTCAGCGCGGGGAAACTATGTATGGGCATCACGTTGAGGCTTACGCAAAAAAATGCGAAGCATTTGGCTGGGAAAGTATTTTGGTAGATGGGCATAATGTAAATGAAATTCAAGCCGCATTTTTGAAAGCCGGACAGACTAAAGATAGACCTGTAATGATTATTGCAAAAACCTTCAAGGGCAAAGGGGTAAGTTTTATGGAAGATAAAGACGGTTGGCATGGGAAGCCGTTGTCGGCCGAAGAGTTGGGGCGAGCTTTAAAAGAATTAGGTGATATAGACAAATCATTAGTTGGAGAAATATCAATCCCGGAAAAATCGGAACGTCAGAATGTCGGAATGTCGGAAACCAGGCAAATGAAATTTACGGATTATGATTTGACTAAGATGGTTGCTACAAGAAAAGCATATGGTAATGCTTTGGCGAATTTGGTTGAGGTGAACTCGGATGTAATAGTATTGGATGCGGAGACTTCCAATTCTACTTATGCCGATGCGGTTAAAAAAAACCATCCGGAAAGATTTGTAGAATGTTTTATTGCCGAGCAAAATATGGTGGGCATGGCTTTGGGTTTTTCTCGGCGCGGAAAAATTCCCTTTGTGTCCACGTTTGCCGCATTCTTTTCCCGTGCCTATGACCAAATCCGTATGTCAGCTTTAGCCCAAAGCAATATTAAATATATTGGTTCCCATGCCGGAGTGAGCATTGGCGAAGACGGCGGCAGTCAAATGGGCCTTGAAGAAATTGCCATGTTTCGTGCTTTGCCGGAAACAGTAGTTTTGTACCCATCTGACGCGGTCTCTGCGGAAAAATTAGTCTTTGAAACCGCCAAACACCAAGGGAATGTTTATATTCAGACTACCAGAAAAGAGGGCGCAATTCTATACAATCAAGACGAAGCTTTTCCAATTGGCGGATCAAAGACATTAAAATCATCCGAGAATGATGTCGCTACGGTCATTGGCGCAGGCGTAACTTTGCACGAAGCCTTGGCTGCTTATGAGGAATTAAAAAAAGAAGGAATAAATATTCGCGTTATAGATTTGTATTCCGTTAAACCGCCGGATTTAGACGCTTTAAAAAAAGCAGCCTTGGAAACTAAGAACATCATCACAGTAGAAGACAGCCATCACGAGGGCGGAATCTACGAAGCCGTCGCTGGCGCTTTGGCTTCAGTTTCAAGTTTATCAAGTTATAAAGTTGCAAGTTTATCAGTCAAAAAAATTCCCCACAGTGGTAAACCGGAAGAACTCTTGGCGTTTATGGGGATTGATAGAACTGCTATAATAAAAAATGTTAAAGAGATTATTAATCAATAAAAAAATGGATAGAAATTTAGCGTTAGAATTTGTACGGGTTACCGAGGCGGCGGCAATTGCCGCAAGTAAATGGATTGGTAAAGGTGACAAAATTAAGGCCGACGGCGCCGCGGTTAAGGAAATGCGCGCGCGTTTTAACCAAATGGATTTTAAAGGAACAGTGGTAATAGGCGAGGGCAGTAAAGACGAGGCGCCGGAATTGTACCAAGGTGAAAAAGTCGGCAAAGGAAATTTGCCGGTTATGGATTTAGCAGTAGACCCGCTTGAGTGTACCGACTCCGTTGCTTATGGTCGTTACAATGCCATGGCTGTTATTTCCGCTGGAAGTCATAAAAGTTTGTTTAGTGCGCCGGATACCTATATGGAAAAAATTGCCGCCGGGCCAAAAGCCGCGAAGGTGATAAGTTTAGATGCGTCGGTAAAAATTAATATTCAAAAAACCGCCAAAGCTTTAAATAAAAAAGTGGGTGACGTAACTGTTTGTGTGTTAGACCGGCCGAGGCATAAAGATTTAATTGAACAGATTCGCAAAGCGGGAGCCAGAGTGCGCTTAATTACCGACGGTGATGTAGCCGGTGGAATTGCACCGTGTTTGCCGGAGTCCGGCATAGATATGCTTATGGGCATTGGCGCCAGCGCCGAAGCGGTATTAGCCGCGGTGGCAATTAAAATTTTGGGTGGGCAAATATTTTGCCGGTTTAAGCCTAAAGATGAACATAATTTAAATTTAATTAAAAAGCAGGGACTAAATATTACAAAAATTTACAGCGCGAACGATTTAGCTAAAGGAAAAGTTTTAACTTTTACGGCTACCGGAATTATAGACGGCCCGTTACTTTCCGGCGTACGCATAGTCGGAAACACTATAATTACTCATTCTATTGTTATTCGAGGACAAAGCGGTACGGTAAGATATATAACTACGCATCATAGAGAAAAATAAAAATTGAAAAATCAAAATGAAAAATGACAAAGAAAAATTTAAAAATGAATTTAAAGTTAAAAGGTAAGAAATAATTTTGACATTTTGATTCAACATTTTGATTTTTGATTTTTAATTTAAAATTAATATACAAATAAATTATATGCTAACTAGAGAAAATATTGAACAGTTAAAAATTATTGCCAAAGCTATGGTTGCGCCGGGCAAGGGGATTTTGGCGGCGGATGAAAGTACGGCAACGGTAGGCAAAAGGTTTGCCGGCATAAACCTGGAAAATAACGAAGATAACCGCCGGGCTTTTCGGGAAATGTTGCTGACCGCACCGGGTGAGTCGCAGTACATTGCCGGAGTAATTTTATTTGACGAAACTATTCGCCAAAAAACAGCTTCGGGAAAGAGTTTTGTAGAAGTTTTACAAAGTGAAGGTATTTTACCTGGTATTAAAGTTGACCAAGGCTTGGTTGATTTTGGCACAGAGGGAGAAAAGCTCACCAAAGGTTTGGAAGGCTTGGCGGAGAGGCTTGCCGAATATGTTACTTTGGGCGCGAAGTTTTGTAAATGGCGCAGTGTCATTACCATTGGTTCAAATTCTCCTACCGATGAGAATATTAGGCAAAATGCCAAAGACTTGGCCACTTATGCGCTGGTATGCCAAAAAGCCGGGCTGGTGCCTATGGTAGAACCGGAGGTGTTAATAGAAGGCGACCATACTATTGCGCAGGCTGAAAGCGCGAGCGAAAAAGTTTTAACCGCGTTGTTTGAAGAATTGGCTACTTCCGGCGTGGCTTTGGAAGGCACAATTTTAAAAACCAGTATGGTAATTTCCGGAAAAGGAACCGGTGTGTTAGACACTCCCGAAGCGGTGGCAGAAGCGACTTTAAGGGTCTTTACCAAAGTGTTACCGAAAAATTTGGCCGGGCAGGCTTTTCTTTCCGGGGGGCAGAGCGAGCTTCAGGCGAGTGCCAATTTAAATGCCATTAACCAAACCAAAAATTTACCTTGGCCGTTAACTTTTTCTTTTGCCCGTGCTTTGCAAGATGGAGCAACCAAAGCTTGGGCCGGAAGTCCGGAAAATTTAAGCGTGGCGCAAAAAACTTTTATGCACCGCGCAAAAATGAACAGCTTGGCGTCTTTGGGACAGTACAATGAAGAGATGGAAAAAGGGTTTTCCTTAGGCCAAGGCGGGGAAGCCAGCCAGGACTAGTTTAGAATTCCAAACTCCAAACCAATTTCAAATTTTATACATCAAAATTAATAAATAAATATGCCCACCCTCAAAAAAAATCCTGAAGATCAAAACCATAGCAACCATCATCACGATGTAATTTGTTTTACTTCTCAAGGACGGGAAATTTGTATTCCCGCGTCTCAAATTACCCATTTATTTAAAAAAGGGAAAACGCGCGAGGTCTCCAGTTGGACAATTATGCGGATTATGGGTGAATTAACCATGGGTTTTGAGTTTTTGAAGCGGTTTAAAAAGTCGGTTTCTATTATGGGCAGCGCGCGAGTGGGCTTGGACCACGGATTGTATCAAGAAGCCACGAACCTGGGTGCCAAGTTGGCAAAGGCGGGTTTTGCGGTGGTGACCGGTGGCGGTCCGGGTGTAATGGAGGCGGCTAATAAAGGTGCTTTTGAAGCCGGTGGTAGAAGTGTAGGAATTAACATTCATCTTGCCACGGAACAACGTACGAACCAATATGTGAACGAATCGGAAAGCTTTGCTTTTTTCTTTACCAGAAAAGTGATGTTGGAAACCGCATCCTCAGCTTATGTATTTTTCCCCGGTGGCTTCGGCACCTTAGATGAATTTTATGAAATGGTGACCTTAATTCAAACCCATAAAATTAAACGCGTACCGGTTATATTAATTAGCCGGGATTTTTGGCAACCTTTGGTGGACTGGATGAAAAAAACCATGTTGGAAAAAAATAATGCCATTGCATTTGCCGATTTGGAAATTTTCCACTTAGTGGATACAGCCGATGAAGCCTTTAATTTAATTAAGCAATTGTCTAAGGATAAGAACTTATTTAATTAACCCCGTATTTACTAAATACCAATTAGTACTAATATACTAATGGAACCAAAAACAAAAAATTTAAGAGAGGATTTGCTTTATCCGGAGCTTAGTTATAAGATCGTCGGTATTTTGTTTGATGTTTATAATGAACTTGGGCACGGGTATTTAGAAAAGGTATATCAAAAAGCAGTGGCTGTTAGACTAGCTCAAGCAGGAATTAAATTTATTGAGCAGTTATATGCCCCGGTATTTTTAGATGGGGTAGTGATAGGTAAAAACTTTTTTGATTTTTTAATCGAGGGTAAGGTGGTTTTGGAAATTAAGAAAGGCGATCATTTTTCTCTGGCGCATATAAAACAGGTGAATCAGTATTTGGTTGTCAATAATTTGCAGCTAGGCATTTTAGCTTATTTTGCTCCTCGGACGGTGCATTTTAAAAGAATTGTTAACTTGAAGAATTAGTATATTGGTAAAAATTAGTAATTAGTAAAGACAGAAAGCTATATGATAACTAAATTTTTTTTAGACAGTGGCGACCCAAAAGAAACGTCAGAAGCTTTAAAGTTGCTGGGCACTTTAGACGGGCAAACTACCAATCCCAGCTTAATTGCCAAAAATCCCGACGCGGTGGGGAAGAAATTTTCCAATCAGGAAATTTACAGTTTTTACGAAAAAGTGGTAAAAGAAATCAGCGCACAGATTCCCCAAGGGTCGGTATCCATTGAAGTCTATGCCGATTTACACACCAAAGCAGAAGATATGCTCAAACAGGCCGCACAGTTTAATGCCTGGATTCCCAACGCCCACATTAAGCTTCCAACTACCTCAGAAGGCCTAAAAGCCGCCTCTGAGCTTATCAAACAGGGCGTGCGGGTAAATATGACTTTAGTGTTCAGCCAAGAGCAAGCGGCGGCGGTTTATGCGGCCACTAAGGGTGCAAAAAAAGGTGATGTTTTTGTTTCGCCGTTTGTCGGGCGTCTGGATGACCGGGGAGAAAATGGTATGGATTTAATTAAAAATATTTTGGAAATGTATAAAACCGGCGACGGCCACATGGAAGTGCTTTCCGCCAGCATACGTTCGTTGGAGCATTTTGCCAAAACAATTGAGTTGGAGTGCGATTGCATTACCGCACCGCTTAAGGCTTTTAAAGAATGGACAGATGCCGGCCGTCCGGCCGTAAGCAGTCAGCAGTCAGCAAACAGCAATCAGCTAAAACCGATTGAATATCAAGAAATAAATTTAAATAAAGAGTGGCAGGAATATAATATTGCCCACGAGCTTACAGACAAAGGCGTAGAAAAATTTGCCAGCGATTGGAACAGTTTAATTGCCTAAAAATATTTAGCAATATGACCATCTCTCTAAAAGAGATGGTCATATTGCGTATTTAATTATAGTTGATTTAACGGGTCATATGGAATTTAACCACTCCGAACAAAGTGAGGAGTCTCTTATATAAGCGATTCTTCGCTTCGCTCTGAATGGTCCTAATTTAAAGCATAAGGGTGGATGCATACACTCAAGGATGACTCTTGATGCTAAGTATTTAAATCCACTAACTTACAACCATGGTACTATTCCGTATGTTCCAGTGTAAGTCTTAAAAATAAATTTATATGAACTCGCGTGATAAAGATTTGTGGAATATGGCTGCGGAAAATTTAAGCAATTCTAATCAATTGCCGGAATTGGATTTGCATGGACTGGCTGTCCACGTTGCCGTAGTTGAGTTGGAAAGCTTTTTAAATACCCAATTTATGGCAGGGCAAGAGGCGGTCAAAGTGGTTTGCGGAATTGGCACAGGCAAAGTTTTGGAAGTGGCAAGAAAAATTTTAAAAGAATATCAACAACACGGTTTGGTGGAAGGGTTTACCCAAACCGACTTTGGCGGGGTATTTATTGTCAGGCTGAACGAAAAAGATTAGAAAATAGGTATCAGTTGGAACAGGGGGGCACTTCTATACAAGATGTCCCCCCTGTTTTAAATCCTACATTCATACGTCCACGTATCACAGTGGAAAAGAGTTTAAAAATTCCTTATGTTTTTACCTATGTTTGACAGCCATTTTTAAAGTGCTATTCTATAAATATAAGAGAGAATTTTTAAAGAAACAAAAATATATGACAAAAATGCAGAAAATATGGTTAGGTGTATTTTTAGCAATGTTTATAGTCCCGGAGATATTATGGAGTCCGGTGGGGAATTTTGTATACGAGTTGGAACAGGATACAAATCATGTTACTGCGCTGCGTATAAATTTTTTAACGAAAAGTGAGAATATAGATTTGTGGAGCTGGGTATTGCTTCTGCAGTTTTTTGGTTTGTTGTTTACCGCAATTTATTTAATTGTTCTTAAGAAAAAATTTAAAAATCAGGTGGTTTTATGGGTCATTGCTGTCAGTATTTTTGTTCTCTCGTTGTATGTTTTAAATCTTTATAGACTTTCTTCAATGCGTTTTACATTATAATTTTTTATCAACACAAATATGAAAAAATTATTATATTTTGTAGTTAGTTTGTTAGTATTTATTCCTTCCAATTCCTTTGCCGCTATGGGGGGAGGCGGAGGCGGAGGCGGAGGTATCCCGCCACCCTTTCAAAACAATTGCTATTTTAATTATTGGCTGCAAAACGATGATAATATTTTTCAGGACTATCAAAGCAAGGAATATGTTAACGGTCTATTAAGGATTCATTTAAAAGTTAATGGCAATCAGGCGGGTTATAGTAACATAAACCATTACTTGGTGTTATATGATTCAAATTGTAATGAATATTTTTATTATGCAGATCTTAGCTTAGATCCGGTATTAAATATACCGCCAAATGTTAGTGATATTAGTCTGCGTTTTGTCAGTCCTACTCATTTTCAGGTCTGGAATGATAGCACTAATCAAATTTTAGACTGTCTACAGTGCGATGTTGATTTAGTTTCCTATGGTTTTCCCTCAGGGTTAAGGGCTTCTTTTCGCCTACAAATTAGTGATTATGTAAATCACATGTGGGATTGGGTGAACTCGGAAGGTTTTTTCGTAGAAGACCCCAATTTTCAACAAAAAAATCCGGTATTAATAATTCCCGGAACATTGGGGACAGAAATGTGGAAGGGAAGCGAAAAGCTATGGCCTGACGTGGAAAGGATGACTAGCCTGACACATTCATCCGATGCTTTTATGGATCCGCTAGCTTTTAAAAGTGATGGCACTCCTCTTGATACAAGTCTTAGATTGGGTGAAGTGGTGGGCAAGCCAAGGCCTGAATTTGACTACGCCGAATCATTTATTCAAGATTTGCAAAGTTTAGGATACGAAAATAATAAAAATTTAATCCTTTTTCCTTATGATTGGCGCGATGATATAGCTAAAAATGCCAACATTTTTTTAAAACAAAAAATTGATGATATTTTAGCCTCTTCAGCTTTTTCAAAAATTGATGTAGTAGCCCATAGTCAGGGAGGATTATTAATAAAGCGTTTGTTGTTTGATCGTCCGGACTATCAGTCAAAAATTAATAAATTGGTTTTTGTGGGTACACCTAACTTAGGCGCACCTAAATCCGCGAAAATGTTATTGTACGGAGATTCTTTAGGTATTGAAAAATGGAGAATTGGTTTAGATCCTCAAGAGATGAAAAAATTAAGTAAAAACATGCCGGCAGTATATCAAATGTTGCCAAGTAGAAGTTACTTTGATCATAATGAAGGCTATTTAAGTGCGCTCGTCCATGGGACAAAAGTCACATACCCAGATTATCAACAATCAATAGTTGGGTTAAAAAATCCGCTATACGGTTTAAATTCGAATTTGCTTGACAGCGCTGGCATTTTTCATTCTGAGAATTTTGATAATATGGATTTTTCCGGCACAGGAATAGGGGTTTATAATATTATTGGATGCGAAACTGCAACTATAGGTAAAGTCTTGGCAAATGATGGGGGCAGCGAACTTGATTTGGAATATGTTGCAGGAGACGGTACTGTCCCGATAACTTCAGCCAGTAATATTAATGGTGCCAATAATTTTTTTGTGTTGAGTAATAAAGATATCCATGGGACAATGCTTACTCAAACCTCAGTCAGTCAAAAAATTATTAATATTCTTACCAACAAAACCTCCTCAGTTATCGGGATAACTTCAAATCCTGCCTTATGCGTTTATAAGGGGAATAAAATCTCAGTGCATAGCCCCGTGAATTTAGATATTTATGATGAATTAGGCGCCCACGTGGGTTTAAATGATAACGGTTCTTTTGAGCAAGATATTGAGGGGGTGCAATATGATATTTTAGGACATGAAAAATTTGCATTTCTTCCCTCAGGCCATATATACACTGTTAAATTATCGGCGACTAATAACGGAACCTTTAATTTTTATTCGGAAAAAATTGAAGCAACCACCGTACAAAGTACGGCTTATTATAATTCCGTGCCGATAACTTCAACTTCAACAGCCGAATTGGTTTTGAATGCAGACAACAACCAAACTATAAACTTCACCAGTGATAGCAGGATAATTAGTCCGTCAGCAATTTTAGATTCCGACCAATCCCAAGACCTAACCCCTCCCGTTTCCACTTCAACAATAGTTGGGCTTATGGGCACTACAGGGTTTTACAGAAGTAACGCTACGGTTACGTTATCATCCATAGATTCAGTTATCCCAGGCCGGGAAAGCCAAACCTCGGGAGTTTTAAGTATGCAGTATAGTTTGGACGGGGGAGGATTTCAGGTTTATGCCGATATGTCACCAATTATCATAATTGATGAAGGCCAACACGCCATCAAATTCTACTCTACCGATAGGGCAGGGAACAGGGAACCGGAACAAACCATTGAGTTTGTTATAGATAAAACCCCTCCGGAACTAATTATTCAGTTTAGCCCTAAACTAAAAGATTTGGAGTTTACCGCTACAGATACTTTGCCGAGTATTATAACTAAAGACGTATTAACCAACACTAAGCCGTTTAAAGTCCCGTCAATAAAATTTAAAGATAGTAACAGCATTATTACCGCTACCGACGCAGCCGGAAACACCATCCAGCTAACCTTAAAAGACAAAGACCGGAAGCGTTTGTTAAAAGCTGAAATTAAGTCCCTAAGCTATAACGGACAGGCGGTTGAGGTTAGTAAAAATAAGTTGAATTTTGTTTGGTCTTTTGACAAGAAGGACAATTTAAACTTCCTGCTCCAAAATGTCCAATCTAAGAAGAATTTTAATATCCTTGCCACCTACAACGGTAAAAAAACAACCCTAATTGGCAAAGATGCAAAAGAACATATCTTTAAGTCAATTAACGGTTTGGTTATACTTAAAGCCACAACCAACAAAGGGGATTTGAGTTGGAGTTATTAGTTTATAATCAAAGAGATTTCCTCGCAGCTTGCTGCGGGGTGATTCATTTTATTGTTTTGAACCCTGCACTCATACGTCCACATATCGCAGTGGAAAAGAGTTTTAAAATTCCTCGCCCGCCCGCCCGTCTGTGGCCGGCGGGCAAAGGAATTTTAAAATGCCAGGAAACCTTGGACGGAGGTTTGGTAGATAGTAGGTGCGGATTGGTATAAAAAAGTGAATGACGCTTTTTCCAGTTGTGGTAAATGAAAGGAAATGCTAAACTTTTATGGTATCTTAGAGTATTTCGGGCTGTAGTATACCGGTAGTACGTCTGCTTTGGGAGCAGATAGACTGGGTTCGATTCCCAGCAGCCCGACCATTGCTTCGCCCTTAAGGGCTACGCAGTGCAAGCATCTAGAAAACATAGTTTTTACGCAAAGTTTAAAATTTATTTACGTGAAGCAGGGTAGCATTTTATGTTCTACGTTTACATACTTAAAAGCCTAAAAGATTAAAGCTATTATACTGGGTATACTACCAATCTGAAAAATCAATTTAAGAAGCATAATGAGGGTGGACAAAAATATAGTTCTCAAAAAAGACCTTATATTTTAGACTGGTATTGTGCTTTTAGAGATAAAAATAAAGCCACCGCATTTGAAAAATATCTAAAACAAGGTTCAGGATATGCATTTGCAAGGAAGCATCTACGCTAATTAAAAAACACAATTTTTTTTGACAAAAAGCTCAGGTTATATTATAATATTAGAAATAACTTAAGTATTTAGGTAGTTATCCACACCATGGTTATATCTCAAAAGACTTAAAATAAAGGTCAGGAAAAGGTTATATAATAAATTAAGGCTTAAATAAGCTTGAAATTGTAACTTTTTTCTGGCTTTTTGTATGCCAGAATTGGGTCACAAATTTAATCGGGATGCCTGTAACAAAGCCTAAAGTAGTGCGTCTACCTATATGAAAGCCTAGAATCTGGTAAATTTTAGGCAAAAACGAAGAAACAAACACGTTTCTCTAGAAACCTAAGCAAAATAGGCTATATTTTGTATAATCACCAATATTTAAGATATAAATGAATGAAAACATTGAATTTGCAAATAACTGTATGGAAAGAGGGAAAATATTGGGGTTCTCAATGTTTAAACGTGGATATTTCCAGTTTTGGTAACACAAAAAAGCAGGTATTGGCGAATATACAAGAGGCTTTGGAGTTATTTGCGACGTAGAGCGGGCCGAGGTTGCTGATCTTCCCGATAAGCATCGGGATTGTGAGGAACCTTTATAGCTTGTTGTATAACTTACAATCTCAAAGAATAAATAATCATACAATTATGGAAACCCAAAAAGTAGTCAGCCTAATTCCTGCCAAAACAGCTAAAATACGCTTGTCGGTTTACGGCAAG
>JBBRWU010000015.1:0-15617 GCA_038249015.1 Candidatus Doudnaibacteriota bacterium
GGAAGCCAAAAAATGCGGATTTGTTTTAGGATTAACCGTACACGAAGGCAACAAAGTTAATTTGGATAATCTGATGGAAATCCCGCGCATTAGAATCCACGGCAACCAAAACTTTGAAAAATTTAAGCGTCTTCTCTTTTAAAATAATCACTCTATATACTATATAGTAATAGAGTGATTATTTTTTATGGTTATCTCCACAAACCGCCACAGATTATTAAAATCTTTGTGGAATTTTATATCTGTTTTGGACAGATATTTTTTTATAATTTTTGGCGACAAACGCTTTTGACTAGGGTCTATTTCCAAAAATATTACTTTAGGCAAAGAGGGGAGTGAAGCGATTTGCTTAAATAATCGCTGATATATATCAAAATCTTTTTTTGGGTCAACCAGCGCCAATTTTGGTTCCCAGCCTAAATTCTTAATACTTGATTCATAATTCTTTTTTGGCACATAGGGTAAATTCGCCACTATCACATCAAACAACATTCCGACATTCTGCAGAATGTCGGAATGTTTAAATATAACTTTGGCTTTGTGGTACTTGGCATTTTGTTTCGCAATTTCCAAGGCTTTTTTTGAGATGTCCAATGCAGTAATTTGAAATTTTATATTTGGATTTTGGGTTTCCATAAGTTTGTATAAACTTATGGCGATGCATCCACTGCCCGTCCCAACATCTAATATTCTGATTGTGTCATTGCGAGGCTTGAGTGCACCCGAAAGGCGCGGCAATCTATTACTTGTTGAGAGCGCTTCCGCCCTCGCCCCAACTTCGTCAAGACTACGATGGGTCAGCAAGGCTTCGGCGGACAGGTCGGATGCGCCCGGAATGACACTTTGTTTTTCTTTATAAACTTTAAGAACTTGATTAACTAACTCTTCCGTCTCCGGGCGGGGGATTAGCACGTTCTTGTTTACCTTAAACCTTAATCCGCAAAAATCTTTATAACCCAAAATGTAGGCAATCGGCTCGCCCTTTTCCCTACGCTTGACAAGTCTTGATAAACTTTTAACTTGATAACTTGATAACTCATGCTCCGGATTTATAAAAAGAAACTCCTTTGGTTTTTTTAAAATATACGCCAAAAAGAGTTCTGTTTCTATTTTATGATGTTTTTTTAAGATATCTTTAATCTTCACAATCTTATTTATTTTTTTAACGCTTCTTTTTTCGCTTCTAAGTCTGCCTTTTTTAAGGCTTCGGTTATAAGGTCAAACTTGCCTTCCATTATCAAATTTATCTGGTTAAAGTTCTGGTTAATGCGGTGGTCGGTTACGCGGTCTTGGGGAAAATTATATGTGCGGATTTTTTCACTTCTATCCCCGGTACCAATTTGGCCTTTGGTCATTGAACGGATTTTCTTGTCTTCGATTTCTTTGTAATGCGCGGCAACACGGGCTCGTATAACTGTCATGGCTTTTTCCCGGTTCTGTGCTTGGCTTCTTTCGTCTTGACACTGCGCGGTAATACCGGTTGGGATGTGAAGGATACGAATAGCACTATATGTAGTATTAACACTCTGCCCACCATGACCGGAAGAGGTTGTGGCTTCCATTTTTAAATCTTTCGGGTCAATGGTATAATCTTTTTCTTCCAGCTCGGGTAACACCGCCACTGTAATGGTTGAGGTATGCACGCGGCCGCTTTTTTCCGTATCCGGCACGCGCTGAACGCGGTGTACGCCGGATTCATATTTAAATTTAGAGTAAGGACCCTCAGCACCACCTTTGCCGTGAATTTCAAAAATTACTTCCTTAAAACCGCCGGCGTCTGAGCGGGACGAAGACATAATGTAAGGCTTAAACTTATTTTCTTCGGCAAACTTGCCATAGGCGCGAAAAATCTCCGAGGCAAAAAGTGTAGATTCATCCCCGCCGGCGCCGGCACGAATTTCTACAATGCAATTTTTGTCGTCATTGGGGTCGCGGGGAAGCAGGGCTTCTTCAATATCAGATTTCAAATTTAAAATTTCATTTTCCAGCCGGCGCGCTTCGTCCAAGGCCATAGATTTAATTTCCGCGTCACTGTCGCCCAGTAATTTCTCATTTTCTTCCAGTTCTTTTGTCTTTAACCCCAAATTTTGAATCTGCTCAACAACCGGCGCTAACTCAGCCTGGCGTCTGCCTAATTTTGCCATATCCAAAACCCCACCGGCAGACATGGCTTCCGTGAGTTGATTATATTCGTCTAATATTTTTTGAAATCCTGGTTGCATAGAATGATTGACAATATTTAAAAGAATTAAGAGATTGAGCAAAATTTAGCAACATTCATGTCATTCTTGTTCAACATGTCAATTTTGTCAATGCTACTATTCTAACATAAAACCATCCCAAACAAAACGTCAGGATGGTCTTAATTTCTAATATATTAAAAGCTACTTTTTTGAGGTACGGGCTTTTCTAACTTTCTTTACTTTAACCTCAGCCTTAATTTGCACCGCGGTGGCACTGCGCTTTTTGAATTTATCCACATTACCGGCCGCATCCAATAGTTTTTGCTTACCGGTATAAAACGGGTGGCAATTACTGCAAATTTCAGTGTGGAAAGCAGGGGAGGTAGAACCTGTAACAAAAGCGTTACCGCAAGCGCAGGTAACTTTAGCATCGGTATAAAACTTAGGGTGGATAGACTTTTTCATTGGATTTTAATAATTTCTTTAAATTTCAGTTAATTTCAAAGCCGGATGGAAAAAGCTTTGTTAAACCGGAAACTTATACTTATGATAATAACTTCATTATTTTACTGTCTCTTGCCAAAAAAGTCAAGGCCTGTTATAATAAGATGACTAATTAATAAACATATTCTGCGTAACTTTCTGCCTGCAATTCCCCGAGGGGAAAACCGGGTTCAAGCAGGATAGACGGCGCCCCGAAATATCGGGGACAAGAAAGGATTTATGAAAGACGTAACTCTTTTAGAGTTGCTCAAAAGCGGAGCGCATTTCGGGCATACCACCTCCAGGTGGAACCCAAAAATGAAGCCGTATATTTTTACGGTTCGCAACAACATCCACATTTTGGATTTGGAAAAGACCAAAAAAGCTTTAATCAAAGCCGCCAAGTTTGCAGCTGAAATTTCCAGTCGCGGTGGTACCGTGCTTTTTGTCGGCACCAAGCGCCAAACCAAAGAATTGGTCAAAAAAGCAGCTGAAGCCTGCGGTAGCCCGTACGTAAACGTGCGCTGGCTGGGCGGTACTTTTACCAACGCCAAAACCATCCAAAAAACCATTCGCAAAATGGAAAAATTGGAAAACATGAAAATGACCGGCGAATTGGAAAGCCATTACACCAAAAAAGAAAGATTAATGGTGGAAAGAGAAATTGAGAAGTTAAAAAAACTTTTCGAAGGCATCCAAAATATGAAAAAACTTCCGGATGCAATTTTTGTTACCGACGTCAAACACGATGACATTGCAATTAAAGAAGCTCAAAAAAGTAAAATTAAAATTATCGGCCTGGTAGATACCAACTGTAGTCCCGAAGGAATAGATTATATGATTCCCTGCAATGACGACGCCACCAAAGCCGTGGAATTAGTTACTTCAGTTATTTCCGAGGCCATTACCGAAAGCAGGCAGATACAAACCATTGTAAAAAATGAAGCTCCTGTTGCCAAATAATTTTTTAATTTTTTAATTTTACAATTTCTAAATTTCCGTCTGATATTAGTGAAATATAGAAATCCTAGGAATTAATTACAAAACAAACCATATGGACGCCAATCAATTGTTAAAAGAACTCCGCGAACTAACCGGAGCGGGTATGCTGGAAATTAAGCACGCTCTAAATGAAACCGGTAACGACAAAGAAAAAACTATTGAGCTATTGCGCAAAAAAGGCGCGCTCAAAGTGGGAAAAAAGGCCGACCGCATTGCCAATGAAGGTTTAATTGAAACCTACATTCACCCGGGCAACAGAATCGGCGTGCTAATTGAAATTAACTGCGAAACAGATTTTGTAGCCAGAACGGACGATTTCAAAAATTTGGCTAAAGACTTAGCCCTGCACATTGCCGCCTCCAACCCGTTATATGTTAATTCTTCCGAAATTCCGCCCGAGGTTGTGGAAAAAGAAAAAGAAATTTACAAAGAATCCGCCTCTGGAGGAAAAGGCAAATCTGATGAGATTATAAACAAAATTTTGGAAGGCAAAATTGCCAAATACTACGAAGAAGTCTGCCTAATGGATCAACCCTTTGCAAAAAATCCGGGCTTAAAAATTAGGGAAGTACTGGCTGAGGCCGTTGCCAAAATGGGAGAAAAAATAGAAGTCAAGAAATTTGCGCGCTTCGTTCTGGGAAATTAACAAAAATAATTGACCATAATATAAATAATTGACATAATTAGTCTATCAAAGCAAATTTTCTTTCACGGTTCAATTATTTAATTTAGTCACTTACTTTGTCTTACCAAATTATTCCAAACACCATCTTCATATTATCCGTTTTGGGCATTTTGCTTATGATTTTAAGGCATTTACCGGAAGCGGTAATTAGCGATTCCAAAGAAGTTCAAGAACCTTCGGCGGATAAAAAATTACTTGCCAAGGGCCTGCCGGCTGAAGCTTTGTCTAAAATAAAAACGAACGTAACGTTTTGGGTAAAAAAAACGTGGATATTCATTTTAGAAGCCAAAGACTTAAAGCCCCACGCAGCGGCCGGTTACCGAATGAAGAAAATTTTTAACCGTTCCATACCGTCATTTAAAAAACCCATCCCGGCTCCGATTACTACTCATGAAGTTAAAAATGAGCAGTATTTTTTGGACATGATTAAACTACAGCCGAAAAATTTTGAGAATTACGATTTATTAGGCAGGTTTTATTTGGAGCAAAATAATTTGGGAGACGCACGCGATATCTACCAATATCTAGCCAATCATCAGCCGGCCAACCCCGATTATCAAGCCCGCTTAGCATATTGCTTTTACCAGACCAAACAATTTAACCGGGCTGCGGAACATTATCAAAAATCCTTGGGACTTGATTCAACTCAGCCAAACCGCTATTATAACCTAGGCTTAAGTTTGGAAGCAGGGGGTAAATTACCTGAAGCGGTTAAAAACTTTGAGCATGCAATAAGTCTGGAACCGAAAAACAGCAAATATTATTTAAGCTTAAGTAACTCTTATGCTAAAATGGGGGACACTCAAAAAGCCAAAGAATTATTGCATGAGGCTCAAATCTTTGACCCGGAAAATGAGCTAATTAAATCCAAGTTAACCAAATACATTGATTAATTTTTTCGCAACAATACGTATCATTAGATATTACAAGAAAGATAGAACTTAAATTAAAAAAAAAATGAAAAGAAAAGATTATATAAGTAAAATAATTGCAGATGGTTATATTAAGATAAAACTTTAGATACCGGTAAAAAAATTCTTTTCTTATGCCCACTTAGCTCATTTGGCAGAGCAGCTCCATGGTAAGGAGCAGGTGATCAGTTCGAATCTGATAGTGGGCTCCACCTCACAACTTAATGACATTTTAGAGGTAAATTTTTGGGTTGTGCTTAGCGCAACCCATTGTTTTTGTGGGGTGAAATCAATTTTTTTGTTGTGCAGGGACAGGTTCGAGCCGAAGACTTTCTGGGCCAAAATTTTTTTTGGGTGCAAGGGCGGGCGCAGTTGCGATTTCGGTGCTTGTTTGTGCGTCTTTGAGCCAATTTTTAAGAGGTGCGAGCCAAGCTTGACTGTTTTGTTCAAGACGATTTTCATGATTTATTATAGCATTATACTGCCCTCCCATAGTTAGCTGAGTCAATTTGTGTTATAATTTAGCAAATGTCTACTACTTTATTTCAAAAGTTTTTATTTGTTTTTGCTCTAGCGGGGTTTTTGTTAAGCGCCACGTTTTTTTGCCATTTCTTCAGTATGAATGACCATATGGAAACTGGCGGAAACCCATTCCAATCGGCAAGTACAATATCAGATAAGACCACCCCGTGCTGTTATTCCCAAAATTCTTCGCAAATATTTTTGGATAAATTTTCCGCAGTCCAACCAATAAGCCAAACCCTTTTAGCAAAAACCTTGGTGACGTTCGTTCTCTTGGCCGGCCTAGCCTATGGCTTTAATCTCTTTGATTCAAGAGAACGTAGCCGTTACCGATACTACAGGGATAAAAACTTTTTATCACGTTTTAATAATTATATTCTACAATTCCTTTCCCAGGGGATTTTACAGCCAAAAGTTTATAACGTCTAAATATTAGCCGGCTTTTTACATTGGAACAATTGTAACTGCCGGTTTTTGTATTAGGCGTTTTTATCAGTAAACGAAATTATCTTTATATGCAACACGAACATTCCACCCGTCACCATACTGACACTGAACATCACCAAGAAGAACCAATAGAGCAAAAACCTGTAAACAAACCAATAGATAGCATATATTTTCTACCAGCTGCTATTTTACTTGGCGCCGTTTTGATTTCAGGCTCAATTTTCTATAGCACTAAACAATTTATCACCAAGAGATCAGCGGATATTACTCAACTTAGCGGCAATCAACAGCAAGCGCCAAGTGCAAAAGCCGCGCAAGCCCAAACTCCTCCGCCGGATTCTGGCTCGGTTACTGTTGCAACCGACGACGACCCTGTTCTGGGAGACAAGAACGCCCCGCTTACGTTAATTGAATTTTCCGACTATGAATGCCCGTTCTGTAAAAGGTATTTTACAGACACTTTTCCGGAACTTAAAAAAAATTATATTGACACCGGCAAGTTAAAAATGGTCTTCCGAGATTACCCCTTGCCGTTCCATGATCCTTTGGCGACAACCGAGGCTATGGCCGCGAGTTGCGCGCGGGAGCAAGGAGGAGATACCGTTTACTTTAAGTATCATGGCGAAATATTCAAACGGACAAAATCCAATGGCCAAGGCATGGTTAAAGACGAGCTCTACAAAATTGCTGCCGATTTAAACCTCAATGCAAATAATTTCAAAAGCTGTCTGGATTCTGAAAAGTATAAAGACGAAGTCAGCAAGGATATTGCCGCGGGCTCTGCCGCTGGTGTATCCGGCACACCTACTTTATTTATTGGCAAATCTAATGCTAGCGGCAATATTGAAGGAACCAGAATAGTCGGCGCCCAGCCATATGCCGTATTCAAAGCCGCGATTGACCAGCTACTCAAGTAGTATGAAAGAAATACTAAAATCAAAAAAGTTTATTATCCCGGCTTTGGCCATTGCGGTTCTTTACGTAATGTCGATTACATATTTGATGAATTACCAGCTGACCAAGGACACCTTACTCGGTAGTTACCCTATAAGCTATAAATTGACCATACTGGTCGCTCTATTGGAAGGACTGGGAACTTCCATGACCAAATTTTCCGTGTTTTTGCTCATAGCGACCGGAATATTAACAGGCATTAATTTGACCTTGGTGACTTTGAGGCTGGTGACATTAAGAAATGGTGGAAAATTGCATATTATGGTCGGGGGAAGTTCACTGCTGGCTATTGTGGGTAGTGGCTGTGCCGCCTGCGGTTTGCCCGTTATCGGTCTGCTGGGATTAAGCGGGAGTGTTGTATATCTTCCCTTTCGCGGCATGGAGCTGTCAATTGTTGCGGTCGTACTGCTACTCATAACCCTCTACTTTATGGTAATTACTTACCCCACCGAACAAGTATGCAAAATAATTAATAAATCTAACGAAAGGTGAACAACCTATGGGAAAAATTATGTCCCGCGGAGCGGGATCCGCTTCTGGCGGAAAAAAAATAATTATTATTGTGTGTATTGTGGTTGCAACTTTGGGACTGGGAGTCATCCTGTTTTTGCAGGACAGTACGGTCAGCAAGCTGACGATAAAAGATTCTAGCAGCGGCCTTCCCCAGGTGGGACAGGAAATTCCTGTTTTAGGCAGAGACCATATAAAAGACGTCAATGCCAAAATCCAGTACGATTCAAACCCCCCGACTTCCGGCACTCACTTTGAATATGCCGAACGGTGGGGAGTGTTCGACAGCCCCCAGCCTGACACCAAAATGGTTCACAACCTGGAGCACGGCGGGATTTGGATTTCCTACAAGAACATTGACGATCAAACCAAAGCTAATCTGGAAGCGATCACCAAAGCCAACCCCGGCAGCGTCATTATGACTCCGCGCCCTGACAATGACGCGCCCATAGCTCTGGCGTCTTGGGGCAGACTGGAAAAACTTCAAAGTTACGACGAAAGTAAAATCTTGGAATTTATCAAGGCCAATAAAAATAAATCTCCGGAACAAATGGCAAAATAAAGGTTCCTCGCAGCAAACCCCGTAGATTTATCTTTACGGGGCAAGCTGATGAGGTATCAACTGCAAATATCATCACCCCTCCCCCAGTACCAGTCGCTCCGATGTCCATCGGCTTCGGTACCCCAGTAGTATGAACCCTCGGTTGACTACGGGGCACAGCGGGGCAGGCCTAACCCCTCCCCGTCAAGCTTTGAATTATGAAACCCCAGATATCCCAATAATGTAGTTGCCTGATTTATCAGGCTTTACGCTAAAAGGCCGATAAATACCCCGTCGCTAAAGCTATGGAGCACAAGTCGGCATACTACAGATTCTAAACAAACAGTTTCGTAATTCAAGGCGTCAAGGGGAGGGAATACTGCAACGGAGCCGTAGCAGAGCTACGGGATATTGAACCCTAAAAGAGAATAAAATAAACGGGAAGGCAAATTGTAAAAGCTGTATAATTTGCTATAATAACAATAATGCAAAATTTGCTTAAAGAAACAAAGAGAATTATATCCAGTATCGGTATTATCAGCCTACTTTTAGGCAGTATTTTTGCGCTGTGCTATACTCCGTTTATGAAAATGGCGAGCTTGCACAACCCTACGACCCAAGCCGGTAGCATCTCAAAATCCGGCACCCAATGTTGCGGGCCGGTAAACACAAACCACCACCTAACTGTTACCGGTATAATGGCGCCTGTCTCTGCCCTGGAAAATTTGTTGTTACTGCTCGGCCTCGGCCTGTTGTTATTTGTCGCCGGGACAGTTAAAAAATTAGAAGATACTGTTAAACCGAAGCTTGATCGTTTGAGGCAATTAATTTATAAATTGTTTTATTATTTAATAGAAGCTTTTTCCAGCGGATTATTGCATCCAAAACTTTATCACACCTAATAAAAACTAGTATATAATTTTACTTTGGTCGTACTTCTAACGTAATTTTATGTGCTAGTTTTTTATTATGAGCATTTCTGTTTCTCGGCGTTCCGGTTTTGCGCACATGACAGTTGTTAGAAAGAGTATTAAAAAATAACTATGGGTATCAACTCTCAAATCCTTATCAAGATGATAAACAAAATTCGACAATTTAATACTCAGCAATTTTTAAACCTAATCAAAAGAAAGCCGGGAACCTCATTCGTTACGGCGCTGACAATACTGGTGGTAATGTTTAACCTTTCTGCTTTCGGCAATAGCCAAAGCTATGCCGATAACAGTCTAGCCGCCCAGACATTGGCCCAATATCCTCAATTTAATCCACAACTCGCCGGAAAATTAAATAGTTCTAAATTAGCAGTCCGGAAAAGTAACAATAGCCCGAAAGCAACTTCAGGCGGCGGCAATATTTTTATTCAAACCGCTTATGCTGCCAACCTGACAGACCAGGACCAGGCTGACAAAAAGCCCTTTGAGTACGAAGTCCAGGGAGGAGATACCCTCTCCAGCATTGCCCAGAAATATGATTTAAAGCTCAATACCATTCTTTGGGCTAATAATCTGACAGCTAAAAGTATTATTAGGCCTAGAGAAAAGTTAACTCTGTTGCCGGTAGATGGGGTTCTATATACAATCAAAAAAAACGATACCATTGGCAAGATTGCTTCCGTTTACAATGCGGATACCCAAATGGTCATGGATTATAACGACATTACGGATGCCACCAAGATCCACGCCGGAGATGCAATTATTATTCCCGACGGACAGCCACTGGTCCAAGCAGCACCAAAGCCCAATAGCACAGCCAAGCCTCCCAAAAACAATAACACAGCTCAAAATGATGAAAGTAATAATCCGCCGGTAGTGGCTCCGCCACCGGTTGCATCGGGCAACCTGGTCTGGCCGACAACCACCAGAAATCTAACTCAAAGATATTCCGCCAAGCACCGGGGTATTGATATTTCTAACGGCTCCACGCCGCCAATTTTTGCTGCCAATACGGGAACCGTGGAATTCGCGGGTTTCAACGGAGACTGGGGTAGAACCATTCTCATCCGTGGCGATGACGGTTTGGTTACCCGCTACTCACACGCCTCTGAAATTGACGTTTCGGTTGGAGACTATGTTAATGCCGGAAATCAAATTGGCGTAGTCGGAAACACCGGCCACGTACGGGGCATAACGGGACTGCATCTGGATTTCCGGGTCTACAAAAATGGAGTAGCCATAAACCCTTTAAGCTTGCTTCAATAAGACCATAAAATTTATGAAGAAAATACACAGGCTTACCTTAATACTCTTAAGCGTTGTCGCGTTATATTTTTTGGTTTTAATATTCCGCGGAAGCATAGTTTTGCCTCAAGCGTTCAACTTGGGTCCCATTACAGTTAGATATTTTGGTATCTCATTAGCTTTGGCGGTGGCCTGCGCTTACTGGTTAGCCATAAAAAGGGCTACACTGTATAACATCCCGACCAAGGAAGCTGAAGACATTATTCTTTGGGTGATAGTCGGCGGCTTTATTGGAGCTAGATTGTACCATGTTTTATCAAGCCTACCATATTATCTACAACATCCCGACCATATTATTATGGTTTGGCATGGTGGATTAAGTGTCATCGGTTCATTGCTGGCCGGCCTTTTGACTTTATACTGGAAGCTGGGCGATAAAAGAAAAATTCTGCTTTCGTATTTGGACTGGCTAGCCCCAAGCATGGTTTTAGGCCAGATTATTGGCCGTTTTGCCGATCTCTTCAATTACGAATTGTTTGGCTATCCTACTAGCCTGCCGTGGAAGATGTTTATTCCCGATCAGTTTAGGCCATTGCAATTTGCGAACTCAGCTTATTTCCACCCGCTCTTTTTATATGAGAGCCTGGGCAATATGCTGATTTTATTGCTTCTGTTAAAATTGTCTCGATCCAAACAGAACCAGCCGGGATGGTTATTTTTTCTGAACTTGCTCAGCTATGGAATTTTAAGATTTTTTTTGGAATTCCTCCGTATCGACAGCTTGCTTTTAGGCCAATTCAGATTGAACGCGGCGGTCAGTTTAATGTTTGTCGCTGTTTCTCTTTACTGGCTTGTGCTACAAACTAAGCGCCAAAATAAACCCAGGCTTGATAATTAATAGCCCCGTTTAACTCTCCATCATACGGCCTGTGATTTATGGTGATAATTAATTCGGCTATATTCTTGATTTTTGCTTTTAGCTTCGCCAGGCCAAAAACGGATCATACGCAAAACATGGTTTTAGTCGGTAAAACTTTTAAAGATGTAAAACATCTTGTCATCGCGAAGAATCCGGGTCATACGCAATTTAACCATGCTTGTATGTAGTAGCGGCTTTTATCTTCTTAATGGCGTCATCCTGAGTGAGTGCATCCGAGCGAAGGATCCCTTATTTAAGAGATTCTTCGCCCTCAGATGCATTTGGGCTCAAAATGACACCGTACGGATGTATATTTCTTTATTGGTTAAATTGCGTATGACCCAAGAATCCCGCCAAGGCGGGACGACGTGGTGGCCCCTTATATTTAAGCAGATGTTTAGATTGCTTCCACCTTCTCCGCCTAGGCGGATACGGCGGACAGGGAAGCTCGGGTCATACGTAATACATGGTTCTAAAGGTATCGCTTTTTTTGAGCTGTAGTGCAGGCCCCCGGCCTGCCTTATAAGCAGGGCAAGGCCCTGCACTACATCGTGGATTCAGAGATTCTTTATGAGCCGTGAGGGAGCATCTTAATACAGAACCCTAAATTGCGTATGACCCGGAAGCTCGCCCCTACATGCCTTGAATTACGAAACTCGGAAAACCCTGGAAATGTAGTTGCCTGATTTATCAGGCCTCGAGCTAAAGGCCGATAAATCGGCAGACTACAAAATAAATGCGATCAGCTTCGTAATTCAAGGCTATATGGGATCCGGCGGGATTATTGTCGAAGTTCTTAATCCTTCTCCAGACAATTTGCGTATGACCCGTTTACCCTTGACCGGCACAAAAGCCAGAATTAAAATGGAAAGCCCTCTAGGAAACAAAGGGGGATACCGGCACTCCCAAATTAGGATTTTTTGTTTGGGAAAATTTTTATTTTTATGATATTATAAATTTATGAATATGCACTATAATTTCAATAAAGATTTTATTCATCATCAAAAATCTTCCGTTGCCGAAGTTTTAAAAGAAGTGGTCTTTGGTATGGAAGACGGTATGGTGTCCACCTTAGGATCCATAACCGGAATTGCCGTAGGTAGTGGAAACCACTTCACAGTAATATTGGCGGGTGTGGTAATTGTTGCTGTTGAATCTATCTCCATGGGTATTGGCTCCTACCTTTCCAATCGTTCCCAAGAGGAGCTTGAGGAAAGAAAAATTCAGGAAGAAGCCCATGAGATAGCCAGTTACCCCCAACAAGAAAAAAAGGAACTGCTTGAAATGTACTTAAAGGACGGTTGGCCGGAAAATTTGGCCAGAGAAATGACCGAAGTTGCATCCAAAAACCCGGCGATAATTCTAAATGAAATGTCGGTAAGGGAATTAAAAATTGTTCCGGGACAGAAATCCGTTTCAATTAAGGGCGGAATTTATATGTTTTTTGCCTACATTATCGGCGGGGCGGTTCCGCTATTTTCCTATTTTTTTCTGCCTATTAATTTAGCTATTCCTATCTCAATAGCTATTACACTAACCGGATTAATCGCTTTGGGTATGGGTACAACAAAATTTACCAAACAACCTTTGTTTAAATCGGGCATAAGAATGATGTTGATGGGCGGAATTGCCTTAGCGGCCGGGTTGGTAGCTGGACTGCTGGTTAAACAGTAGGGGGAATTGATTTATTCCCGCCAAACTGCTAAAATTAACGAAGTTAATTATTTGGGCAGGTGGCGAAGCGGTCCTTGTCCGCCTCTAGCGGGAAACGCGACTGACTGTAAAATAATTGACCGGTGTAATTTACAAATCAATATGGGCAGGTAGCGAAGCGGTCAAACGCGACTGACTGTAAATCAGTTGGCTTTATGCCTTCACAGGTTCGAATCCTGTCCTGCCCACCATAAAAAATCCTTTCCGGATGGAAAGGATTTTTTATACCTCGTGCGAAGTAAAGAGGCATAAAAAGGTTTTCATCTTTTGCATGATTTGGTCTATAATTAACACAATGTCTACACAAATTTACAATGTTTATAAACCCAAGGGACTAACGCCACTTCAAGCGTTGGAATTATTAAAAAAACATTTCCGGCTACCGGATGATTTAAAAATGACTTACGCGGGCAGACTCGACCCCATGGCCGAAGGCGTGTTGCTTTTGTTATGTGGAAAAAAACTAAAAGACAAAGATAAATTTTTAAAACTCCCCAAAACCTACGAAGCGGAAATTCTTTTTGGCGTTAGCACAGACAGCTTTGATGTGTTGGGCTTAATTCTGGCAAATAATATAACCGTACCTGATAAAAATTTACTTACTCAAACTATTAAAAAATTTGTTGGCAAAATTCTTATGCCGATCCCGCCATATTCTTCCGTGCCCATAAATGGAGAGCCATCTTTTGTTCACGCCAGAAAGGGGCGCCTGACATTAAAAAATGTTCCCGAAAGAATTATGGAAATTAATAAAATTAAAATTTTTGCGGCAAAGACATTAACCGGCAAAAAAATACTAGATAATGTCAACAAATCCGTAAAAAAAGTTACTGGGGATTTTAGGCAAAAAGAAACCTTAAAATCTTGGGCTGGTAAATTTAATCAAAAAAATAAATACCTAATTCTAAGAATTAAAGTAAACTGCGCCAGTGGCACCTACATTCGCTCCCTAGCCAACTCTCTTGGCCAAGAACTCAACACGCCTTCGCTTTTGTACAACTTAAAAAGAACATCGGTGGGTAAATACGATATCAAAAAATCTATAAAATTATAAAGATCCCGCCAAAGGCGGGATCTTTATTCTATTCTCAACGTAATCGGGATTGACTACGTTCCTTCTTGCCATGAAGACAGATATCTTTTTTGCTCGGGGGTAAGCGTATCAATTTTTACGCCCATAGCTTCCAATTTTAGTTTGGAAACACGTTCGTCAATTTCTTTGGGAACATCGTAAACCTGAGCGCGCATATTTTTATAATTTTTGGACAACCACAAACAGGTTAATGCCTGATCGGCAAAGGACATATCCATAACCGCGCTGGGGTGGCCTTCGGCGGCGGCTAAATTCATTAACCGGCCTTCGGCTATCAAAAATAAATTTCTACCGCTCTGCATAGTATATTCTTCCACCTGGTCGCGAACGGTACGGTGAGATTTGGCCAATTTCTGCATATCCTTTAAATTAATCTCCACATTAAAGTGCCCGCTATTGCCCAAAATTGCCCCGTCTTTCATTAATTTCATATGCTGGGCGGTTATTATGTCCTTGTCGCCTGTGGCGGTTAAAAACACATCGCCAACCTTGGCGGCGTCAACCATTTTCATAACTTCAAAACCGTCCATAGCGGCTTTTAAAGCCGGCAGAGGATCCACTTCCGTAACCACAACTCTGGCACCCAAACCCTTGGCGCGCAAAGCCATACCGCTACCACAATAGCCGTAACCGGCGACTACAACAATTTTGCCGGATAATAAAACATTGGTGGCACGAAGCAAGCCGTCCATGGTGCTTTGACCGGTCCCGTAGTAGTTGTCGAACATATGCTTGGTCGGAGTATCATTAACCGCCACGATTGGATATTTTAACGCGCCGTCATTGGCCATGGCCTTAAGCCGAATAACGCCGGTAGTGGTCTCTTCCTGTCCGGCAATTACGGTCTTCAGCAATTCTTTTCTTTCGCTGTGGATTAAAGAAATTAAATCCGCACCGTCGTCTATAGTAATCTGTGGTTTAAAATCCAAAGTTTTGTTTAAACACATATAATAATCTTTGTTGGAAATTCCTTTCCAAGCAAAAACATTTATACCGTCTTCCACCAAAGCTGCAGCAACATCATCCTGAGTGGATAGGGGATTACTGCAACACAGTACCACTTCCGCTCCGCCCGAAGCAATTGCTTTTGCCAGCACCGCGGTTTCTTTGGTAACGTGCAAACACATTGCAATGGCTAGATTCTTAAACGGCTGGTTCTTTTTGAACTCTTGGGCAATTTTACGCATAACCGGCATTTCGCGTTCGGCTAAAGCAATATTTATATGCCCCTGCTTGGCTAACTTTATATCTTTTACTTTGTGCATTTGTTTCCTTTAAATTGATAAATTATACCAATACATTATAGCAAAATTTGCGCGCCTTACAAACCCTTAAGGTAACTATTCACCTTTTTCCAAAGCCACGGTGTAACTCTGGGCGGGCAAGGCCAGAAGTTTAGGCAGGGTGTCCAGGATATTTTGTCCTTTTAAAGACATTGTTTGCACAATACTCATCAATACAGCCTGAATAGAAGCAC
>JBBRWU010000016.1:0-14894 GCA_038249015.1 Candidatus Doudnaibacteriota bacterium
CCGGGTATTTATTTCGCCGGTGCAATCCACGTCGATTTTTGGGTCAATGGCATTTAGCGCTTCGGCCTTATTTACATGCTCCGGCAAAGGTAGTTGAATAATTAAGCCACAAAGATGTGGAGTTAAATTGATTTTTTTTATTTCCGCCGTCAACTGCTCGGTGGTAATACTGTCCGGAAAATTGGCGTTTAAAAATTTCATTCCCACTTTTTCCGCAGCTTCGGCTTTCATTTTAACATACTGCACCGAAGCCGGGTCGTCCCCTACCAACACATCGCAAAAAACCGGCTGAAATGATAATTTTGCCACTTCCGATTTAACTTCATCCAAAATTTTAGTTGCAATTTGCTTGCCGTCTAGAATCATTAGGTTAATGAAAAAAAATAAAATTGATTAAAAACTATCGGCCCTAGCCGATAGTTTTTAAAATCTTTTGTTTCAAATCCGGAACGTCAGTTTGGCATGCTTTCCAAAGCTCATCGGTATCGACATAAACATATTCGTGAATGAGCAGATTCCTCATAGACTTCAAACCTCGCCAGTCTATTTCCACATGCTCATTCCGAAAAGCTTCGGAAAGCTTGGCGGAAGCTTCGCCGATAATTTCCAAAGCCCTCGCTACAGCAAATTGTTTTTCCAAGTCAGCAAAGAAAGCTTCTTTATCCACTCCCTGCAAAAACTTATCCAATATCTTTAAATTTTCCAAAATGTCCTGCAGATAGGAAGAATCATTATTATTAACCATAAATGTAAACTGCATCGCGTAAAATATTATTCTTAAAGGCAGGCTTAATTGAGGTGTTTTTTACTAAATCAACTTTTTTTTCCAAAGCGTCTTCCAAGACATAATTTAATTGGGCAAACTTAAACAAGCCTAAAGGCTCGTGCAGTTCCACCAATAAATCCACATCACTGTCGCCGCGCTCTTCTCCCCTGGCCACACTGCCAAAAACCGCCGCTCGCTTGATACCGTATCGGATTAATATCGGTGTAATTTTCCGTTTGACTTCTTCTGTATTCATACATTCCTTAATAAAAATGTTGTGGACAAATTAATAGACCTGTTGCTTAATAATTTTTTGATCTAAAATTATGATATTTCAGACAAAACCGCAGTTTAAAATTTTGATGTTTAACCTTAGTTAAGCGGTCCGCCTTAGGCGGATTAACAAGGTTTTGGCGAAAGAGCATATTTTGGGCGAGAAATTATTAAGCAACAGGTCTAATAGCTTGATTTGTTCAAGCCAACTTCCAAGTCTTTTAAAAAATCCCTGTTATATAACCCGGTAGTCTGGAAATCGTCCACAACTTGCGAAATAGGATCTTTGATTACAGCCGAAAACAGGCTTTTAGCCATTTTGCGGTAAGCGGAAGTTTGACTTTTTAACTGTACATATTCTTTTTTCGGGATAGTAACTGTACTCATGATAATATTATAAAATATAAACTTATAAATGTCAAAAAAACTTGGAAATAATAAAAGATTACGGATTTTTCCGCATTCTATTCTCCGCCCACCACAGGAGCGCGTCTTTAACCACCGGCACGGCCGCAACATGCCCCTCACCACCGGCTTCCACCAGTACGGTAATCACAATTTGCGGATCTTCAAAAGGCGCGTAAGCGGTAAACCAGGCGTGAGTTCGGAGTGGGTCCGCGCCGTCAAACTGGGAGGTTCCGGTTTTACCGGCCGATGTAATAGGTAAAGAATTAAGTTGAAGTCCGCTACCGTCAGTAACTGTCTGTCTCATCCCCCGCTGAATCACACCTAAATATTCTTCCCGGGCAAATTTATTAATTAGCACTTCCGGCTTATTTTGAAAAATAATCTTACCGCTCTGGTCAATAACCTTATTTAACAACTTTGGCTTCATCCCTACGCCGTTATTGGCAATAGTAGCTGTCCATTGAGCAACCTGTAGCGGAGTAACCAACATATCACCTTGGCCAATCCCTACATGATAGGTGTCGCCTAAATACCACTTACTTAATATCGGATTATTCTTAAAAAAATTCGCTTTCCATTCCGGGTCAGCCACAACCCCGGCTTTTTCCCCGGGCAAATCCAAACCCCAAGTTTTTCCTAAATTAAATTTATAATAATACTCGGCTAATTTTTCCGCGCCCAAACCTTTTATTTGGCTGTTTGGGTGTCCACCGACCACGGTATAAAAATATATATCGCTACTTTTGGCAATAGCGGAATAAACATTCATCGGGCCCAAACCTTCCCGCTTCCATCCAAAAAAATTATAGCTAATGGATGGGTCATACTGATTCGGAATAACCAAAACTCCGCGGTCGTTTATTATAGTAGCAGGAGTAACCACTCCTTCCTGCAAAGCCGCCAACGCCACCATGGGTTTAACCGTGGAGCCGGGAGGATAAGTACCGGTTATGGCTCGATTAAACAAAGGCAAATTTTTATCGGTTAAAAGTACGCTATATTCTTGTTTTTTAATGCCGTGAGCAAAAAGATTATTATCAAAACCCGGCAAACTTACTAAGGCCAAAATTTCTCCGGTTTTTGGGTTTACTGCTACAGCGGCAGCTTTTGAGCCCTTGCCGGCCTTAAGGTCATTATATAATTTTTCCTGTAATTCCTTGTCAATGTTTAGCACTAAAGTATTACCGGGCACGGGACTATTTTGACCTAAAATATTTGTCAATTTTCCGCCGGCATCTACTTCTACCAAATCCTGCCCGTTAATTCCGTGAATGAAATTTTCGTACTGCGCCTCAATCCCCGACTTACCGACAAAATCCGGGCGGTCATATTTTGTCGGATCCAAACTCTTTAAATCTTCAACGCTCACCAAGCCGGTATAACCAAGCAAGTGAGAAAAAATCGGTGCATTAATATATTGACGGATTGGTACTTGGCGAACAGAAAGGCCGACAAACTCACTGGCCCTGGTTTCAAACAAAATTGCCTGGTCTTGGCTTAAATCCTGAACTAAGATAATCGGTTGAAGTGGATTTGTTTTTGAATTTTTTAATTTTTCCTGAAGTTCACTTTTGCTAAAATCAAAAGCCACAGCGGCTTTATCCAATTCACTTTCCAATTCAACCTGATTTTTAGGCAAATCAAACGGCACCGCCACTAAATTAAAACTGGCGGTATTTTGTGCCAAAATACTTTGATTGCGGTCTAAAATTAAGCCTCTAGGAGCAAGCAAGCTCTGACTCCTAACCCGATTATTTTCCGACAATACCCGAAAGCTTTCGCCTTTAATAATTTGCAAATAAAAAATTCTGCTGCCAAAAATAACAAAAACACATAACAAAAACAGTGTCAACCATTTAAAGTCCGGGGTCGCTCGGTCGGAATCGTGCAGTTCTTCCACTGAGCTTTCCGAATCTACCGCCGATTCTTCCCAATCAAGCGGCCTTATGGACTTGCCGGAATTAATACTGGTATAAATTTCGAATGGATTTTTCATTTTATACTTCTCAATTAATTTAGGACTATTTAAAAAATTAACCGCTCCACGGACTTCGCGTCCGATTCATCAGGAACGGAATCTATTTAATTATCGCACTAAACTGCGACGTTTAACCGTAAAATTATCGGTCAACTTTTTCAAATAACGGTAAAATAAATAAACCGGGTAAAGCAACAGCAAATTATATACAAAACTCCAGAAAAATCCGTTAAAGTATACGTTAATGGCTTCTGTCGGCTGCGATAAATGCATAACCGATACAGCAATTGCATAGATCCATAAAAACACACGGAAAACGGCTAAAGAACTCAAAAGTAGTCCAACTACAAACTTCCAATTTAACTCTCTAATAATAAAATTTTGAGTAACAATATGCAAAATTGAGCTTAAAAATAATAAAGAAAAAGTAAAGGCGCCAAAAAAATGAGCGGAAAAAAAATCCAAATAAATCCCGCTTATGAAGGCAATAAAAAAGAAATCATAATCTTTTTTATCCAATACAAAATACATAACCAGTAAAAATAGTAAATTTGGAGTTTGGCCAAAAAGCGGCAAATTCCCGAACAGCCCCAAATTAATTCCCAACAAAATAATTATTGCTATTGTATAAATAAAATACTTCATCCTTTAACATAACCTTCCATTCCAAAAGCCAGTATAACTTTCGCGGAATGTATAAAATTAATCATTAAATCATTAAATTTGTAGGGAGAGAACCCAATGACTTTTGGTATGGTCTGCTATTTGATAATTTTTTCCGTATAGCCGTATAAATCCGTATTCCGTAAAGTCTATTTAACCGCGAAAACAAAATCCAAATTTTTAAAATCCACAGGGCTTATTAATGCAGCTTTTTTAAACAAGTCATTATCCCCCGAAAGCAGGTCGCTCACCTCGCCGATTAAAATATTTTTTGGGATTTTTTCATTAATCCCGGCGGTAACCACCAGCCAACCCGGACGCAGTTCGGATGTTTGCGGAATCTGGTCCAAAATAAAACCCGATCCAAAAGAACCCCGAACAATCCCGTTGCCCGAGGTCTGGCTCACCCGGGCATCGGTAGAAAATTGCGAGCCGATAATTAACAAAACTGTACTGGAATTTTTACCCGCATAAGTAATTTTTCCGACCAAATACCCTTGGGAAATAATCGCCTGCCCTTCGGCTATACCGTCGGTAGTTCCACAATTTAAAACTAAGGCGTCGGAAGAACCAAACAAGTTGTGGGAAAGCACACTACAGGAAATTAATTGCAACTTACTATTTTTTGTAAAAGCTAATTCTTTTCGCAAAGCTTCATTTTCGCGTGACTGTTGGTTAAACAACACCAAGTCCTGCTCAAGCGAACCTATTTGAGCAATTAGTCTGCCATTTTCCTGAGAAATTTTTTTTAACTGATAAATTGTGGTAAAAAAACCTTTTATGGGGGTAGTTATACTTTTAAACAAATAAGCAACCGGGCGAGGGGAATTTAATACCGCAACTTTCACGGGCTCAAGCCAACCTTTAGTTTGTGAAAATACCAAAAATACCGCAGCTATTAAAAAAGCGGCAAAAATTGCAAACGCTTTGGTATAAATAAAACGCATAAATTAATTTTTTAAGTTATAAAGTTTGTAAAGTTTATAAATTTCTCTCGCCCCACTTGACGAACTTGATAACTTTTTAACCTGACAAACTTTTACCTCGGTATCCTACCCGGCTCGGACGGAACTAAAACATCTTTAAGCACTTCTAAATCTTCTACTACCACGCCGGTACCGCGAGCCACGCAAGTCAGCGGATCTTCGGCAACCGAAACCGGCATAGCCGAGGCTTCATTAACCAGTTTGTCCAAACCCCGAAGCAGGGCCCCGCCTCCGGCAAGCACTATTCCTTTGCTCATAATATCGGAAATTAATTCCGGCGGGATTTCTTCAATAACACTGGTAATACTATTTACAATTACTCTTAAACTGTGCATTAGCGCTTCCCGCACCTGAGTGTCTGAAATGGTTACTTCTTTCGGCAAGCCGGAAACTAAATCGCGTCCGCGCATTTGAGCATAAAGCGGTTCCGGCAAAGCATAGGCGCTACCGATTCTGATTTTTACATCTTCCGCTGTACGCTCCCCAAGCAGAAGATTAAAATTGTCGCGCGCATACTGAATAATATTTTCATTCATTTCGTCACCGGCAATACGAATGCTTTTGGAAATTACAATCCCACCCAAAGAAATTACCGCGATTTCCGTAGTGCCGCCGCCAATGTCCACAATCATACTGCCAGAAGCGTCCTGCACGTTTAGCCGGCTACCAATAGCCGCGGCCATTGGTTCCTCTATTAAATAAGCGCGGGAAGCGCCGGCATTTATTGCCGCGTCTTGTACCGCTCTGCGCTCTACGTCAGTTACGCCCGAGGGAATACCAATTACCACGCGGGGCCGGCGCAAAAAAGCATACGTGTGCGTATGCACCTTATCGATAAAATACCGGAGCATGGCTTCGGTAACCTCAAAGTCGGAAATTACGCCGTCCACCAGCGGACGGGTGGCCACAATATGCGGAGGGGTGCGGCCCACCATATTGCGCGCTTCACTGCCAATGGCCAAAATTTGTTTGGTGCGTTGATTCACCGCCACCACGGAAGGCTCATTTATAACAATCCCCTTGCCTTTAACGTAGACCAAGGTATTGGCCGTGCCCAAATCTATGCCGATGTCTTTAGAAAAACGCTGGTAAAATTTATCAAAAATCATATGGAAAGTCCAAATATCAAATATCAAATTACAAATAAATGCCAAATAACCGTAATTTGAAATTAAAACATTAGGGTTTCATTTGACATTTGATATTTGATATTTATTTTAAAAAGTCTGTCAATTTTTCTATCTTCACTAGCTCTGCTTTCTCTTCCGCTCTTTTTTTCAACTCAACTGAGCCTTGAGCAACTGTCTTTGGTGACGCCAGTACCCGATAAGGAATGCCGATTAAATCCGCGTCTGCGAACTTCGCTCCGGCACTAATTTCCCTATCATCATATAGTACCTCAACGCCCGCTTTTAGTAAATCCTCATAAAGCTTATCCGCTTCTTTTTCCGCACCCTTAAGAGACAAAAGATGGACTTTAAAAGGAGCCACGGCCTCAGGCCAAATTATGCCTTTACCATCGTGAAATTTCTCTACAATTACTCCCATTAGCCTGGAAGTACCCAAGCCGTAACAGCCCATAATCAAAGTTTTTTTTGCACCGGTGTTATCCGTAAACTGCAAATTAAAGGCGGAAGAATATTTATCCTGGAGTTTGAAAATGTTTCCGACCTCCGAAGCCTTGGTTTCTCGCCAAGTGGTTTTACCACAATTGGTACACTCTGCGCCTGCTTCAAAAATTTCTTTATTTTTGGCAACCCCGCATTTTTCACAAATGTAAATTGTATCTTCGCCATTTTCAATTTCCACCTGATACTCATGGGAAAATTTGGAAAAAGTTCCGCCAGAAGCTTCGGTTAAAAGCGCGTTCACGCCTAAACTTTTATAAATCCGTTCATACGCGGGAATGGCTTTTTGATTATAATACTCGTCCAAATCTTCGGTAGTGGCGTGAAAACTGTATAAATCTTTCATTCTAAATTCCCGCCCGCGCATCAGGCCCGATTTCGCCCGAGGCTCGTCGCGGAATTTGGTCTGAATTTGGTAAACAGCCAACGGCAAATCTTTATAGCTGTTAATAATCGACAAAGCGGATGGCGTAACAATTTCCTCATGCGTTGGTCCAAGCGCATATTCGCTACCATGCTGGGACTTAACTTTAAACAAAACGTCTAAAGTATTCCAGCGCCCGGTCTTTTCCCAGTTTTCTTTGGGGTGCAAAACTGGCATAAACATTTCATTGCCAATTTTATCCATTTCCAGCCGGACAATATTTTCAATTTTAGCCAAAACGCGCAAGCCCAAAGGCAAATAATTATAGACTCCGGCCAAAACTTTTTGCACAAACCCGCCCTGTTCCAAAAGGCGCGCATTTACCGAAACGTCTTCGGCTGAAGTGGTTTTACTTGTTTTTAAAAAATATTTTGATTGTCTCATAAGCTTATATATTATTGTGATTTAGGGTAAGCGATCTTTCGGCTCGCATTCATAATCAGGAAATTTTGAACGCTCAATTTCCAACAAGGCTTTTAGTCTGTCAAAATACCTAATTGCCGAACTTCTAATTTTTTCATCCGGAATTTCTTGTATAAATTTAAGTAAAACAGGAAAATTACAAAAAATATAAATTTCATTCTGATTTTTTAGAAATTCCCAGGGAATAAAATCATTATCTAGTAACTGAATACTGGTTTCAGGATTATCTTCATCTGCTTTATCATAACTGTAATTTACCTCATTCGGGTCATGCGTTACTCCAAATAGCCTTAATTTGTTTAATAACTCATTAAATCTCGGATCTTTTGAAATTTTATTTATACGGCCTCGCGCCAAGTCTAAATCCCCCTCTGACACCTCCATCGGATGATGAAATTTACGATTGAAAGCGATATGCTGTGGATCCCTATATCTTTTTTCCGTTACAAAAACCTCATTCCCACTACCTGCTTTTTTTGCTGCAAACTCAATATCTGGAATGTTTTTTGGCAATAGAGCATGCAATATTTTTGTTAAATAAAACCGACCCTTAATTTGTTCCGCGGTTTTCTCAAAATCTTTGACGCCTTTAAATTCCTGCACAACTGAATTGGGTGACTCTGAAGAAAAGAAAACATCTTTTACACTTCCTTCGGCAAATTTTTCTCCTTTTCCAATTCCTCTCATTATTTTCTAATTACATCATTAATTGTCACCGCAACCATAAGCAAAAGTAAAAATACAAACCCGGCGACATTAACAATTTGTTCAATTTTCTGGTTATTCTTTTTCCGACGAATTTTTTCAATCAGCAAGAATACCACCCGTCCGCCATCCAATGCCGGGAAAGGGAGAATGTTAAGTACAGCCAAATTTAAAGACAAAAATGCGGTAAATTGGACCAGGTAAATAAAACCCATACCCGCTACCTCACCGGTTAACTTGGCAATTTTCACCGGCCCGCCTAAACTGGAAAACCCGGTATGACTAACAATCAATCCGTACAAACCACTGATTATATTTTTCAGTCCTGAAATTGTAGTTTCCCCGCCTTTTACAACTGCCAAATACCATGGGTATTTTAGCTTACCAACCAGTGACAAGGCAATACCCGTCGGGCCTTCTCCTTGAGGCGGATTAATGCTTGGGGTTACCGAAACTTTAACATTTTGTTTTTGCCTAAGCAAAGAAAATTCTACCGGGGCTCCGGCATGCTCTTTTATATATGACTGAATCTCCGGCACCGAAGCAAACTGCTTATTATCAATTGATAAAACCACATCGTTGGTTTTTATTCCAGCTTTATCCGCAGGTAAATCTTTAACCACTTCCAAAATTGCAATTTGTTGTCCCGTAAACACCGCATTTTTTGGGACATCGGTCATACTGCTTACCGCCACGGGCAAACCTATTCCAAAACCAACCGAAAGTAAAACCCAAGCTAAAATTACATTCATTACCACTCCGGCAACCAAAGTCAAAAACCGTGGCCAAAAACCTTTGTTAATAAAACTTCCCGGATGTTCGGCATTTCCATTATTTTCGCCCAAAATGCGAACAAACCCACCCAAAGGAATAGCATTAATAGAATAAACCGTTTTACTGCCGTCCAAGCCTTGTTTGTGTCCCCATACCCATTTCCACTTGCCGTCAATTTTTTGTATTCCCACAATCCGGGGCGGAAAACCAAACCCAAACTCTTCCACTTGCATCCCACTTTTTTTAGCCACAATAAAATGCCCAAACTCATGAACAAAAACAAGAATACCGAGAATGATAATAAAAATGAGAATTGTTGTAAACATAATGCAAAATTGATCTAATTAACCTAATTGTTCCTAATTATTCTAAATAATGACTAACTCCTAATTATAAATCTTTTTTAAGTTTCTTTTTAAAAATAGAATTAAAAATCAAATTCAATTCTTTTGCTTCTACCCAAAGTTTCCTCGCTCGACTTGCCATTTCAGGAACAGCGGTAGCGGACATACGTAAAAAATGTTTCGACTCGCGTGATTCTTTTTTACAAATACCAATTTTATGATAAAAATCTTTCCCGCTTTCCGCATCATCAGCTTCGCAATAATTTGCCCCGACACTAGTTGCACAATCTACTAATTGGCCAATAATTGGCCTACTAATATCATTCTTTGGGAGGTCTTTACAAAAATTAATAACATCTTCACCAAATTTAGCCGTTCGTTCCTCCAGATCATATTTTGGATCTTTTGGCATTGGTGCTTGGTTAGTTTAATTAAAAATTAGAATAATTAGGTCAATTTACAGAGTCATTATCTCCTTCTCTTTACTTTCCGCATGTTTTTTAATTTCTTCATTATACTTGTCCACAACTTCCTGCAATTTTTTCTGCCCCACTTGTAAACCGTCTTTACTAATTGTGTTGTCGCTTTCCGCTTTTTTCATTTCTTTATGAACAATTTCGCGCACATTGCGAATACCAATCTTACCTTTTTCCGCCAACTGGCTAACCAACTTAGCCATTTCTTTTCTGCGCTCTTCGTTTAATGCGGGCAGTGTAATACGAATTACTACGCCGTCGTTGGACGGATTAAAACCCAAATTCGCGGCCTGAATGCCTTTTTCAATAGCCTGCATAGTGCCTTTGTCCCAGGGAGAAATTACCAAAGTTTTAGCATCGGACACGGTTACTGAAGCCACATGCTCCAGCGGCGCTTTAGCGCCGTAAGATTCCACGGTCACGGAATTTAACAAGGCCGGATTAGCTCGGCCGGTACGCACGCCGGAAAGCTCATGCAGAAAATGATTCATGGCTTTTTCAAAATCTTCTTTATGTGAATTCAATATTTGTTCTATCATATTTTTTATATTTAAATTATTGTTACTAAATGCTAAATGCTAAATGCTAAATGCTAAATGCTAACTTCTGATTCCTAATTCTACTGCACAATGTAAATCCCTCCATAAACTATTTGCGGTAATTGTGGATCCACTAATAAATAATTTACAAATCCGGCAGAAGTAATACTTTGTGTTTGCCAAGTCTGTCCGGCGTCGGTGGACTTATATATAGTAGTACCGACACTGACGAAAACAATATTGCTACTGCTCGGGGCAATACTAATTGCCTTAGCGTCGCTTTCGTCAGGTTTTACAGGTAAATTTTGTTTTGCCCAAGTCTTACCTTCATCCGTCGACTTATACACCCCCTTATTGGAAGTTAAATAAATTAATGACGGCGAGGAAAAATCAACAAAAACCTGCGCAAATGAATCAATTGTCTCTTTATTATAGGCCAGATTATTCAAACTAAAAGTCTTACTTAAAGTCTCCGTCAAATCCGTAAAATTATCCGCAAAGCCCGCCGACTTAAACAAGCCCTTGGTTTTGGTTAACACATAAAGATTGCCATTTTGCCATAACACGCGATTGATCCGATCACTAAAATTATTCGCCAATTGCCAAGACATCCCGCCATCCGCACTTTTAACCACACTGCCGGATGTCATACCCAAAACCAACTGACTGGGGTTATTCGGGTTAACGGCAATAGCTCTAACGGCATTGGCCGCACTCTCCTCGTTATAAATTTGGTTCCAACTGGCTCCGCCATCCGTAGTTTTCAGCACCCTGCCATGGTCGGCAAAATATCCGGCTGCGTAAATTACATTCGGGTCATACGGACTAATTACAAAATCATACACATAAATTTTAGACAGAATATTTTTCCAGTCACCGCCAGAATCTTCCGACTTGTACAAACCCCCGGTATAACTGCCGACAAATAAAGTCTCACGATTATTCGGACTAAAGGCGAGCTTGGAAATATTTAAAGCCGCCAAACTGGCAGTAGTGCTATTGGCAATTCTGTTGGCAAATTGCCAGTCCGCTCCCCCGTTTACACTTTTTAAAACCCCGCCCGACAAAGTCTTGGTAAACGGATTGCAGGCAGCGGCTAAAAACGCCAAAGCAATAATTAAAATAAATTTTTTACCTGCCCCTTTAAATTTTTTTTTTGATATTGAACATACTTTTGCTAATTACTGGCTTAAAAATATTGCCCTGATGCCCCAAATGGGCCCAATTCGGATCATTTGGATTGCATTATTCGTATAATTCGGATTATATCAGATTTTTAAAAACAAACTCTGCAATATTAATTTTTTATTAAAATTCTGTTTTAAATCCGTTAAGGCATCGGCAATAGCGGTTACTTTTTTAAAACTTTCCGGACTAGTTTTTAAATTTTCATATTGTGAGAACATCCAACAGGTTAAAAGTGCGGTTAAATCCTCTTCTTCCAATTCGGCATACTTGGCCACCTGCGCCAATTTTTGGCCGTTGCCCGATTGAGTCAGCAAATCATATTCAGTTACCGCATTTTTTTGAGACTCCAAGTACTGTTTGTCTTCGGCCATTTTTTTCAGCTTGCCAATACTGCCAAAGCTCAAATGCAATATCTGTTCATCCAAAACAAGACCCGATAACTTTCCATATTCAGCCAATTGCTCTTTAGAAAAACCGTTAAAATTAAAAGTCTGGCAACGGGAGATAATTGTCGGTAAGAGCTTGCCAAAACCGGCCACTAAAATAATTATTGTACTGCTCGATGCTTCTTCCAAAGTTTTAAGCAATGCGTTACCGCTTTTCTGGTTTAGATTCTCGGCGTTATTTACCACGGCCACTTTATATTTGCCAATAAACGGTTTTAAACTTAACCGATTAATAAATTCCAAAACCGGCTCCATGGTAATTTCACCCGCCACGTCCAACAATAAAAAATCCGGGTGTCCGGCAAGATTATCCGTGTCTAAAATTTTTTTAGCCATCTCAAAACTTAAAGTTTTTTTCCCCACACCTTGAGGACCGACAAACAAATAAGCATGCGGAAAGACCCCGGCAGTAAGCTGTTTATTTAAAATATTTTTGATTGTTTCGTGACCGAAAATTTGTAAAATTTTGCCCATAATTTATAATTAATAGACCTGTTGCTTAATAATTTTTTGATTCAAAATTATGATATTTCAGACAAAACCGCAGTTTAAAATTTTGATGTTTAACCTTAGTTAAGCGGAAAAATTTTTAACAAGGTTTTGGCAAAAGAGCATATTTTGGGCGAGAAATTATTAAGCAACAGGTCTAATCATAACATTTTCAGCCACTTCTGCCAAATTTTAAATTACTGGACTACATTTATGACTCCAGTAGCACTTGGGTTTAGATGGTCATGAAAACCCCAAGCCCCAACTTTGTTAAATTGGAACTGATATTTAGAACTGGCGATAATAACTTTACCCGCATCAAAACCCGGGTAACCGGTATGCAAAGGGTGCGGGCCGGAAGCCGGCCAAAATCCGTTCGCACTTGTGGTTTTGAAAATTACATAGTCCCCAACCTTAATCTTTAAAGTTTTTGGGGAAAACTCGGTGCCGTCATAATCTATTTGCCAAACCTGAATATCCGGCGCCGGCACATCACCTTCGCCGGTGCTGTAATGTGTCGGCACATAATCCGGACTGGTGGTGTTGTTTTTTGTGTTGGTGGCGCTGGCAGGCTTTGGCACCTCCGGATTTGGAACCTGAGTTTGTGGTTGGCCTTGCGGATTATTTATATCTTTTATTTCACTTTCCGGCACAGTGGGAGCCAGCGCCCGATTTTTTTGGTACAAATAATACCCACCGCCGAGTAAAGCCAATAGAACTAATACAACGATTATTTTGCTTGCGCCTTTAGATTTAGCCATTTTACGTCCTTTCAAAAGAAAAGTAACACCGGCTAATACCTAGCCTATATCAATCTTTCTTTAATGCTATAATGTATCTATAATTATATCACAATTCTATGCGAAAAATCATTATTGGCGAGCCGATAACTAAGGCCAAAAAACGCGAAATTAAAAAACGTCCGCGGATGCAACTTCACGGCAAAGCATTGCTTTTAAATAAAAAATATGCGGGGAGAAAACTAACCTCTAAGAAGTAGCTTTTTAAACCTATTTGTCATATAAGTCCTCTCCGTCTTATCCATATATGATACAAAAGACTAAATACAAAATACTAGCCATTATCGGCCCCACTTCCTCGGGCAAATCCGAATTGGCAGTCCAACTGGCAAAACGTTTTAACGGCGAAGTTGTTTCTTGTGATAGCCGGCAAATTTACCGCGGGATGAATCTCGGCACCGGCAAAGTGACTGGCAAATGGCAAGCTTTGCCATTTGCCAGTCATCCCGAGCGAGTGCACCCGAACGAGGGATCCCTTAAACCTATTTTTGTTTACAAATCAATTCCCCACCATTGCATTGACTACATTAACCCAGCCCGCCAATATTCCATTACCCGATTTCAAAAAGACGCTCAAAAAGCCATTGCTGATATTTTATCACGCGGTAAACTGCCCATTCTTTGTGGTGGGACAATGCATTGGGTTGATGCCGTGGTTTATAATCAAAACATTCCCGAAGTTAAACCCAACCCCCGCCTCCGCGCACGTTTAGAAAAACTTTCTACAAGTGGACTATTCGCGCGAATAGTCCACTTGGACCCGTCACGGGCACAAACAATTGATAAATTTAACCGCCGCAGGCTCATCCGCGCTTTGGAAATTGTAATGGTGTCCGGCAAACCTGTACCGCCTTTGTCTGTCATCCCGAGTGCGGCCGAGGGATCCCTTAACTTAAATACCACCAATAAGGGACCCCTCACTCGATTCGGAATGACACATTACAATTGTCTTTGGCTTGGAATAAAAGTCCCGCAAAAAACTTTATACAAAAAAATTGACCTCCGCCTCAAACAACGTTTTAAGCAAGGGATGATAAAAGAAGTAAATAAATTACACACATCCGGAATTTCGTGGAAACGATTGGAAAGTTTTGGTTTGGAATATAAATATATTTCACAGTTTTTGCAAAAATATCCAAATTATTCCCTCCCATTGACGGGGAGGGTTAGAGAGGGATGGCAACAAATGTTTACCCAGCTTTCTTACGCCATAAAACACTATTCAAAACGCCAACTAACCTGGTGGAAAAGAAATAAAGAAATTATTTGGATAAAACCGGACATTAAAAAAGCCATCTCTCTTACCAAAAAATTTCTTTCCATATAACTTTTTATCTTGCATTCACAGATATCATAAAATTCCTTTCTTAACCCTTAAATTACGAAACTATTTGTAGTTTGCCGATTTATCGGCCACTCTTTCTTTTTATCCTGCATTTGTAGTTTGCCGATTTATCGGCCACTCTTTCTTTTTATCCTGCATTTGTAGTTTGCCGATTTATCGGCCATTTTGTCGTTAGCTAATAAACCTTCCCCGCCTCTGGAGAATCAGGCAATTACAATTTATCTAATCACAAAAATACC